>CAZFVM010000093.1:0-5575 GCA_964522305.1 uncultured Oscillospiraceae bacterium | reverse complement strand
AGAAAGCCCTTATGATAGGAGTTGAATTGTTTGACATAGAGATATTGTCAGAGCTACTCAAAAAGTCAAAGAGTAAGGAGTTAAAGGCAAACGTAGAAACCGGGTTACCCGCAATCATTATAAAACAAGCAGAGATAGTACCGAGACTTTCTTTGATTCTACCGGCGTTTAACGATTATATTGATGAGACCAAGCCTTTAAAGCTAAGCAAGAAAGAGGAGGCCCAAAAATCAACGGAAAAGATCAACAACTCTACTAATGTTCCTTTCTTCGAACAAGGAGGAGAATTCTTTATTCTTCCCAGCGAGGTACCGGAACATACTGTTGTCGGTGACTCCTACTATGATGAAGATATAATAGTCTTTACCGAGAACAATTCCTTTATTCCACTGTCTACCCAAGACAATCTGAACGGTAAAAAAGACACGGTTGTTACCGAACTCGAGTCCGCCAATATAAAACAAAGCGAAGCAAAGGATTCGAACATATCAGAAGTCAAACAAGAGCCCGGCATGTTGTCGTCGGATAAAACAGACGCTGTCAACGAACTCGAAAAAACAAAGGAAGTTCCCCCCCTGCCTACCTCAGCCAAACAAGAAGAAACTATGAGTGAAATAACAAAAAAAAGCTCTGAGCGTATTGAAACGCTAGAGCAATTATTGGCTGAGTTTTCTATTTCGTCAAATAACGAAGACGAAACTAATAAATAGTTTTCATACCTCAAGAGTAAATACAAAACCCATATTTAAATTCTACTGTTGCGTTTACTTTGAGAATTTACTAGTTTTCTAATCTTTAATTTCATATCATTTGGGTATTGACAAAACTCTTTATGTGTGTTAATGTCATATTAATATTCCGAATGTGCCATGAACTCACAGTATTGCTGCAGGTCATTGTTTCTTTCGATGATTCCGGCACTGTGAGTTTTTTTAGCATTTGGGTATAAAAATTTTTTTGGAGGTACCAATGAACAAAGGTACAGTTAAGTGGTTTAATGCAGAGAAGGGTTATGGATTCATTTCCAACGATGAAGGCGGAGACGATATATTCGTTCACTTTTCAGCCATTCAAATTGATGGATTCAAAACTTTAGCCGAAGGTCAGAAGGTTGTCTTTGATATCGAAAAAGACCCCAAAGACGAGAGCAAACTTAGAGCAGCGAACGTTAATTTAGGTTAAACCATTTTGCAAAAAACACTGCTTTCTCAGAGTGTAATGTCTTTTTTGGCACAACATATATCTATGATCAACAAGTGTTTTTCAGGACCGGAACTCCGGTCCTGTTTTTTTATGCATTCCCGGTTACGCGTCAAACCCGTTTTCCTTGATAATCTCTTTTAGCTTGTCGATATAAGCGGCACCTAATTTACTCAGGGTCATGTCCTTGTGGACTATCCATCCCACACTTATTGACTCGGTCGAATCCAGCGGAACCGAAACAATATCTGTTCCGTTGAGCTCCGAGCTTAGTATTCCGGTGGAGATAGTATATCCGTTTAGTCCTATCAATAGATTGAATAAAGTAGCTCTGTCACTTACTACTATGTTCTTTTTTCGATAGACTGTACTCAAAATCTCCTCACTAAAATAAAAAGAGTTGAATGTACCCTGTTCGAAGCTTAGATAGGGGTACTCCTCTAAGTCGCTAAGGGTAACTATCTTTTTGGCAGCCAAAGGGTTTTGTTTGCTGACAAAAATATGAGGGTTTGCGGTAAACAGATGGTTAAAGACCAGCTTGTTCTCTTTAAAAAGCTTGTTCATCACATTCTTGTTAAACTCGCTTATATAGAGCATACCAAGCTCGCTTCTTTGGCTCTTGACATCCTCAATAATCTCATAAGTCCTTGTTTCCCGAAGAGAAAACTCATATTCGTCATAGCCATATTCCTTTATCAGTGCGACAAACGCGTTAACGGCAAAGGAATAGTGCTGGGTCGAAATTGAGAAAATGGCTCTACGGGTCTTAGTATTAAGGTATCGCGCCTCCATTAACTCGGTTTGTTCCACTATTTGCCTGGCATATGCCAGAAACTCTGTCCCCTCTACCGAAAGCACCACACCTTTGTTTGTTCTGATAAACAGAGTTATTCCAAGTTCTTCTTCCAACCCTTTTACAGCGTTGGATAGACTGGGCTGAGAAATATACAATCTCTTCGCAGCCTCGCTCATGGAGCCGTTGTTTACTATCTCTATTACATATTTTAATTGTTGAAGGGTCATTATCAAACTCTCCCCATAGCCTTATGACAAAAGACCGGCAAATCCGCTATGAATTCTTTTTGCTACAGTCGGGTTGTTCATTGTATATAGATGAATACCGTCTACTCCTTGGGATATCAAATCTACAATCTGATCTACGGCATAAGCTATTCCCGCTTGTTCGAGGGATTCGGGTTGGTCACCGTATTTCTCCAATATTTTGATAAACTTCTTTGGCAAAGTAGCTCCGGACAGTGCTACCATCCTTTCTATTTGACCTTTGTTCACCACCGGCATAATCCCAGCGTCAATGGAGACATCTATGCCTATTCGCCGGGCTCTATCCAAAAAGGAATAAAACTTCTCGTTGTCAAAGAACAACTGAGAAATCAAATGATTTGCTCCCGAGTCTACTTTGAACTTTAAATGCTTGATATCTTCTTCTTGGCTGGTTGACTCTACATGGCCCTCCGGATAACAAGCGGCAGAGATGTCAAAATCCCCGTGCTTTAGAATGAAAGAAATAAGGTCACTGGCATATATAAAATCTTTTTTGGCAGGTCTGTCCTCCCTGCTATCCCCTCTCAAAGCCAAAATGTTGTTTAAATTATTTTCTTCGAGTTTTTGTAGTATTGCGGTTATTTCTTCTTTTGAATGACTGATGCAAGACAAGTGAACTAAGGGCTCTATACCGAAGTCATCTCTTATAGACTTTGCTATTTCCCAGGTTGCCGAGTTCACTCCCGTGCCTCCTGCCCCGAAAGTTACGCTGATAAAATCAGGGTTTAGCTCTTTTAGGTCGCCTATTATTTCGTTGAGATTGCTAAGAGTCCCATCTGCCTTAGGAGGGAATATCTCAAAGGACAATACGGTTTTGCCTGCTTTAAACATTGATGAAATACTCATTATTATTCTCCTCTCTGTTGTGTTTTTGTAATTGTTTTTTTAAAGTTCTTCCCGCAGCTTTTTGGCTGCTTTTACCATATTGACAAGGCTGGGTATGGTCTCGGTCTCTCCCCTTGTCTTAAGCCCACAATCGGGGTTGACCCAGAGATTTGATTTGTCCAACTTTTTGTCAAAGATCATTTTCTTTAACGCCTTATAAATTTCTTCTTGTGAGGGAATTCTCGGGGAATGTATATCATACACGCCGGGACCTACCTGGGTTTTGAATCCGGCTTTTTTTAGGGTATCGACTATCAAAAGATTTGACCTGGAAGCTTCAAAGGATATAACATCCGCGTCCATGTTGTCGATGTCGGTAATTATCTCGTCAAACTCACTGTAACACATATGGGTATGGATTTGGGTCTCAGCTTTTACCCCGGAATGAACTAAACGAAAAGCGGGAATTGCCCAGTCGAGGTACTCGCTATGCCACTCGTTTTTGCGAATCGGCAGTTTTTCTTTTAGTGCGGCTTCATCGATTTGTATTACTCTTATGCCCGCCTTCTCCAAGTCTTGAACCTCTTCTTTGATAGCCAAGGCAATTTGAAATGCCATTTCTTTGGCCGCCATGTCTTCCCTGGGGAAGGACCAATTAAGAATGGTAACCGGACCGGTAAGCATCCCCTTTACCGGCTTTGTGGTCAAGGATTGAGCATACTCCGAATATTCAATGGTTATGGGAGCACGACGGCTGATATCTCCCCAGATAATGGGAGGGTTTACACATCTGGTGCCATAGGATTGGACCCAAGCCTTGTCGGTAAAAATAAATCCGTCCAGGTTTTCGCCAAAATGCTCCACCATATCATTGCGCTCATACTCTCCGTGGACCAAGACATCCAAGCCTATTTCTTCTTGCAACTCTATCACAAAGGCTATTTTTTCCTTTACCTGTTCCTTGTACTCCCGGTGCGTTATCTCTCCCTTTCTAAGTCTTGCTCTGTTAGCCTTAACCTCCGGCGTCTGCGGGAAAGAACCGATAGTGGTGGTTGGCAATACGGGCAGGCTCAGAGCCTTGCGCTGTACCTCTCTTCGGTCATAAAAATCATCTTTACGAACAAAATCTTCCTCCCGCAGGTCAGCCACTTTCTGCCTGACATCGGGGTTCTTGAGCTTACCTCTGTTTGATATGACTTTGGTATTTTGTATATATGCAGGGTCGCTTTCTCTTTGGTCAGTTGAAAAAACGCGCTTTAGGTCTTCTAACTCTATAAGCTTTTGGCTTGCAAAGCTAAACTGTTCTTTGTACTCATCATTCAAAGTCTCGTGTTCTAATGTATAGGGGACCAAAAGCAGAGAACAGGATGTTCCGATAATTAGGTTCTCGCCCTTTACCCTGCTTGCTAAACGGTCCAACAATTCAATTGACCTTTTGTAATCGTTCTTCCATATGTTCTTTCCGTTTATTATACCTGCAACAAGCTGTGTGTTCGCCGGAAACCCTTGGGATTCTATCAGGTCAAGGGTCCGGGTACCTTCTACAAAGTCAAGTCCTATGGCATCAAACCCCATTGAACATACTGTATCATATATATCTCTTATATCCCCAAAGTAAGTCTGGAGCAAAACTTTTATATCCCTTTTCTCCTTCAACAGCTTTGTGTATATATCCTTAAAAGTCTGTCTGTCATCTTCAGTTAGGTCGGTTACAAGGAAGGGCTCGTCTAACTGTAGCCATTTTGCTCCCATAGATTTTAGTGAGCTAATAATATCAACATAAGCTTTTGTTATCTCGTCTACGAAATCCCCGCTCGTCTTTGAGCCTTTGTAATCGCAGAGCATCAAAAGCGTGAAAGGTCCTATCAAGGTCGGACGGGTAGTAACACCCGATTCTTTGGCTTCTTTGTACTCGTCAAAGAGCTTTGTCCCCACCAGTCTTATATCTGTGTTGTCATCTATCTCGGGTACGATATAATGATAATTGGTGTTGAACCACTTCTTCATGGGAAGCGCCTTTAAGTCTCTTCCCTCTTCTTGAAATCCCCTTGCCATGGCAAAGTACTGCTGTAAACCCGACTCGAGGACCTTATACCGCTCGGGAATTATGTTGACCATAAAGGCTGCGTCTAACATATTGTCATAAAGGGAAAAATCCCCGGAAGGTATAAAGTCAAGCCCTGTACTCTTAAGGTACTCCCATTGCCCAACCTTAAGCCGGTGAGCACCTTCGAGTAATTCCTCTTCGCCAATCTCTTTATCAAAATAACTCTCTATAAGAAACTTTAATTGTCTCAGGTCTCCAATCCTTGGAAAACCGATGATAGAACTTTTCATAACATTCTCCTTTATTAACTGGTATATACCAATTATACAGGATGTTTCAGATATAGTAAATACTATATAAATTATGTTTTGTCATAGTTTTGTGCTATATTTAGGTGTTGTCTATTCTTATTTTAATGTTCTTATTGTTTTTTTGCCGCAA
>CAZFVM010000092.1:0-5591 GCA_964522305.1 uncultured Oscillospiraceae bacterium | reverse complement strand
TGCCTGTGGGATCGTTCTATAATGCCTTTTAGCTCACCGTTTATATATATATGAGCTCTATCTCTCACATCCTCTATTATCAAGGGAAGGTTGACAACGGGGATATCGGTGGTAGTTCTGTATAGAATATATCCAAAATCTTGACCCATCTTTTCCATGGTAAGAGGAACTGTAGAAAACTCAGATGCCGGCAGACAGTCAAACAAATTGGCAACCTCTTCAAAGTCCACACAGCCATAATCCATTTTTGTGCTGTTTTTAACTTCGAGCTTTGCTAAATTGCCATCCTTGTCTCCGTATTTATCAAGGATAACATTTTTTACTTTATAATATTTTTCGGTCATATCCCCACATTCACTAAGAGGGGCATCGTAGTCATAACTGGTAATTGTTGGTTGATAACCGTCTTCATGGTTAGCACCGTTGATAAAACCAAAGTTAGTGCCACCATGATACATGTAAAAATTGACTGAGCCACCTAATTCCAGCATCTCGGCAAAGACCGCAGCCGCATCGTCAGCAGAGCGGGTATGGTGATGTTCGTGCCAGTGGTCAAACCACCCGTTCCAATACTCCATACATACAAAGGGGTTATTAGGCCTATGCTTATCTAATTGTGACAGTGCTCTTTTTGGATTAGAGCCAAAGTTTAGGGTAATAAGAATATCGTCTAAAGTGCCGTTTACCAGCATATAGTCCTCGATACCGTCAGCAGTGAACAACAAGGCGTCCATGTCGTATTTTTTATAAATATTGAGTAAAGCTTTTAAGTAATCTTTATCATTACCAAAACTGCCATACTCGTTTTCGATTTGCAGCATGATGATGTTACCGCCGTTGGTTATCAAATGGGGCTTGAGCTTTTCAAACAATCTCTTCAGATAAGATTCTACAAACTCGAGGTATTGCTCGTTGCTATTTCTAACGGTAAGCTCGGGGTAGGTAAGTAGCCAGGAGGGTAGACCCCCAAAGTCTAGCTCCGCGCAGATAAAGGGCCCGGGTCTGACAATCACCTTAAGCTCTAACTCTGCAGCCAGTTTTACAAATCTTGCCAAATCGAGTCTGCCGGAAAAGTCAAATTCACCCTGTCTTCTCTCATGTAAGTTCCAAGCAACATAAGTTTCTACTGTATTAAGTCCACACGCTTTCAACTTCCTTAATCTGTCCTCCCAAAGACCGGGATGAACTCTGAAATAATGAATACCACCGGATAAGACAGTGAATTTCTCGTCATTTAGAAAAAAGTCACGACCTTCATAACGAAATTCAGACACAATATCTACCTCCAAAAATCTTTATAAAACTATTATACCATCAAACAGAATTCTATCAAGGAGTAAGTGAAGTCAAATCATAAAAAAAGCACCCAAAATACAGGTGCTTAATTTTATGGTTATTCAAATCATGATTTGTGTTTTGACAAACACAAAATAAAACAACTATTTGAACCTTGCTTTCAGATCATCCAATTGTTTTCTAAGCTCATCGGGCATAGTATCACCGATTTTTGCATAGAATTCTTCCACATTATCGATGTCTTCAAGCCAATAATCCTTCTCTACATCCAAGATACCCTTAAGGTCCTCGATAGTGAACTTATTATCTTTATCGATATTATAATCAAGCTCGTCTAAGTTAATGTCTTGTGCAAAAGGCAGATAGCCGATAGGTGTTTCTACAGCCTCGACCTTACCTTCACATCTCTTGATTATCCACTCTAACACACGGAAGTTTTCGCCGAACCCGGGCCAGATAAAGTTGCCGTTATCATCCAGTCTAAACCAGTTGACATGGAAAATCTTAGGTAGGTTTGGTACCACTTCTTCCATATCGAGCCAATGTTGGAAGTAGTCCCCCATATTATACCCGCAGAAAGGCAACATTGCCATCGGGTCGCGTCTTACAACGCCTACAGCGCCACTGGCAGCGGCGGTGGTTTCAGATGCCATGACAGAGCCTACAAAGGTTCCGTGCTTCCAATCAAAGGACTGATATACCAACGGAGCTGTCTTTGCACGACGACCGCCAAACACTATTGCGGTTAGAGGCACTCCGTTAGGATTGTCGAATTCCTTAGATATAACCGGGCAATTCTTGGCAGGGGAGGTAAATCTTGAGTTAGGATGTGCTCCCTTTTCGCCGGAATCTTTATCCCACTTGTTACCCTTCCACTCTACCGCATTGGCAGGAGGATTCTTATCCAAGCCTTCCCACCATACTGTATCATCATCAAGGTTGTGTACAACATTGGTGAAGATGGTTTCGGTCTTGGTGCTCAACAAGGCGTTGGGGTTGGATTTCATATTTGTTCCGGGTGCAACGCCAAAGAAACCGTTTTCTGGGTTAATCGCCCAAAGTCTGCCGTCGGGTCCTTTTCTAATCCAAGCAATATCATCGCCGACGCACCAGACTTTATAACCCTTCTTGAGATAAAGATCGGGAGGTATTAGCATAGCCAGGTTTGTCTTACCGCAGGCTGATGGGAAGGCAGCAGCAATATACTTTGTTTCTCCCTCGGGGTTTTCGATACCGAGTATTAACATATGCTCAGCCATCCAACCTTCGTGTTTGCCTTGGTAAGAAGCGATTCTGAGAGCAAAACACTTCTTGCCTAAGAGTACGTTTCCGCCGTAGCCGGAGTTAACCGACCAGATGGTGTTATCTTCGGGGAAATGTACGATGTATCTGTTGTTCTCATCCATGGTTGCTCTGGAGTGCAGACCTTTTACAAAGTCACCGTCTTCTCCCAAAGCTTCCAGCACATCACTACCGACCCTGGTCATAATAAGCATGTTTAGAACAACATATATGGAGTCGGTTAGTTCTATACCTATTTTCGCAAAGTCACTTCCCACAACTCCCATTGAATAGGGAATAACATACATAGTCTTTCCCTTATAGGAATTACGGAAAAGAGGAGTGAGCATTGCATAGCAATCCTTAGGTGCCATCCAATTGTTAGTTGGACCTGCATCCTTTTTTTCGGTAGTGCAGATATAAGTTCTGTCTTCTACTCTGGCCACATCATTTACTGCGGTTCTATGAAGATAACATCCGGGAAGCTTTTCCTGATTTAACAGGAACATTTCGCCGGTTTCGCAAGCTTCTTCACGTAGCTGAGCACGTTGTTCGTCGCTCCCATCGATAAATACAACATTATCGGGTGCATTAAGCTCAATCATTTCTTCGAGCCAAAGATTAAGCTTTTTGTTTTTGGTCATTCGTCCTGCCTCCGTTTATTTAAATTTTTGTACAAAACATTAGAAATATGGGCAAAGTCTTCCAAGCTAAGCTCCTCAGCTCGGGCTTTACAACTTTTGCCAATCGTATTAAGGATATCACAAATTTCGCTTTTTGTAAATACGGAATTTAATATTGAATGTAAAGAATTTGCAATTATTTTTCTCCGTTGAGAAAAGGTTCCTTTGATAATTTCGAAGAAAAACTTCTCATCTTCCAAGGCCACCGGAGGGTCTTCATATAAGTCAAATCGTACTACAGCAGAATCAACTTTAGGTATGGGGCTAAAGTTGCCGGCAGCAACAACAAAAAGCTTTTTTGCTTTCGCATAATAATTCGTCGAAGCAGTTATTGCTCCGTATTCTTTAGAACCCGGTTTTGCTGTCAATCTTTCCGCTACTTCTTTTTGCACCATTACAGTTATAGATTTAAATCCATGTTTTCCTTCAAGTAGCTTCATTAGGATGGGAGTAGTAATGTAATAAGGCAGATTCGCACATACAGAAACATTCATAACATCAAACTCTTGTTTTAACAACAAGTCGATATCAGTCTTTAGTATATCATCCACAATGAGGGTGAAACTCTCGTTTTCAACAAACTTTTTTCTCAAAACAGCTACAAGTTCTTTGTCTACCTCGATCGCTACAACCTTTTTGGCTACCCCAAGCAATTGTGAGGTCAGTACACCCGTGCCGGGGCCGATTTCTAAAACCCCCTCTTCCGAGGTTATCCCGCTTTCCTTTACAATTCTTTCGACAATAGCTTGGTTTGTGAGAAAGTTTTGACCCAGGTGTTTTTTCTTTTTGAAAGATCTTTCCATTACTTGTTCTTTAACAAGGCTTCCCATATACCTGTCAGATATACAGCACCCAGCGCTCTGTCAAATAGTCCATAACCGGGCTTCCCGGTTTCACCCCATATCATCCTGCCATGATCCGGTCGCACATAGCCTTCAAACCCCGTGTCGTACAAGGCTTTCATGATTTCATACATGTCAATAGACCCGTATTTGCTTGGATGAGCGGTTTCATAGAAGTCATACTCACCGACAAGTTTTACATTTCGAGCATGAACAAAGTGCACTCTTCCCATACTACTATATTTTCTTAGAAGAGCCGGAGTGCTATTGGATGCCAAGGCTCCCAAAGAACCGGTGCACAGAGTAAGACCGTTATAAGGAGAATTGTTCAAAGCTAAAAATCTATCAAGGTTTTTTTCATTTGTAATAATACGAGGCAGGCCGAAGATGTCCCAGGGCGGATCATCCGGATGAATAGCCATTTTAACATCATATTCCTCACAAACAGGGATTATAGCGTCGAGGAAATACTTTAGGTTTTCAAACATTATTTCGCCGTCTATGTCTTTATACTCTTCAAGCAATGCATTTAATCCGTCGGTAGTATAACTCTCATCCCAACCCGGTAGAGATAGCTCACCGCTCTTTGGGTCTTTTTCCAGCAATTGGTCATGCTTATATATTAGCGACGTAGAGCCGTCTTCGTTGGTGTATTCTAACTCAGAGCGCAGCCAGTCAAAGACCGGCATGAAGTTGTAACAAATAACCTTTACTCCGGCTGTTCCCAACCTTTTGATATTCTCTTTATACACTTCGATATATTCGTCTCTGGTACTTTTTCCCAGCTTTATATCCTCATGCACGGGTACGCTTTCTACTACATCAAAGGATAGTCCATGGGAATGAGCTTGTTTTTTGATGTTATTAATACTTCCAGTGCTCCAGACTTTTCCGGGAGCTACATCATATACAGCAGAAACAATCCCATTCATATTTGGTATTTGGCTGATATATTCTAAGCTTATCGGATCATTATCGCCATACCATCGAAACGTCATTTTCATTAACACTACCTCCAAAATTGCAAATGTTTATTTATCGCTATTTATTTTTCCAGATTTTCTAAGTTTCTAATTATTACGTTTTTTGAGCGGTAAGAAAAAGCCCTTGATTGAAAATCATTTCCTGTCATTTCTTGTACAACCTTACTTGTAATCAAACCCAGCCTGTTTTCTTTAAAGAAGGGGAGGGGAGTTTTCTTAATGCGTTGGTTTTTGGGGCACACCTTTTGACAAATATCGCACCCCCAAGAAATGTTATTTTCTTTTAATATGGAGAGTTCATAATCGTTGACTTTGTTTTTTTGAGAAACACCGGACAAACACTTCCCTGTGTCCAACCCTTTTTCGGTTAATGCCTTGGTGGGACAAGAGTCAAGACAAATCCTGCAGTCACCACATCCTTGTATATCAAAGACATTATAGTCAAACTCCTTAGTGGTAAGAATGCTGCCGATAAATACATAGCTTCCGTATTTTTTATTAATAAG
>CAZFVM010000091.1:0-5739 GCA_964522305.1 uncultured Oscillospiraceae bacterium | reverse complement strand
AACGGTGAATAATAACACCTACTATATTGTCAACAATATTGTCGTTACGGGTTACTATGTTATAGATGGAAGTGTCTATTACTTTGGAGATGATGGCGTTATGAAGGATGTGCCGCCAATAGCTGTCAAGAAAAATTATGGATATAGGTTGGGTGAGTTTTTAATAGGTGTCAGAGACAACACAACCCTTTTTGATTTAATGCTCGGATTAGAAAACGCAAACATGCTGAAAGTATATGACAAAAACGAAAATTTGATTACGCAGCTTGATGAGCTTATCGGAACCGGAAGCACATTGGTTTATTCTTTTGAAGATATAATTATTGAACAAATCACAATTGTAGTTTTGGGGGATATAAGTGGAGATGGGGTTATAAACTCTCAAGACTATTTGCTCGCAAAACGAGCTTTTCTGGGGACAGTATCGCTGAATAAAGCGCAATTAAAAGCAGCTTCACTTAGTGAAGAAAACAGAGTTACATCAAGTGATTATTTAAAAATCAAACGTCACTTTTTGGGTAGTTACAATTTGTTTGACCAGTACATAATGTAAGTTGTTTTGGTCGTGAGACCTTAAATGTGCATGGAGTTATAACATTAGTGAAAAATAAATATCAATCATAAATTAAGAGTAAGTCAAAGTAAATAGTTTTATATTCAAAGCCACCCATTATGTATCGCATTGATATATGGTCGGGTGGTTTTTGAACGTTTTGATTCTCTCTTTTCAAAACCGTCGGGTTGTGTTATTATAATAGTACAATATTATCTGACGGCGGGCACACATGATTATAAATCGAGAACACAAAAACGAGTTTGCCAATACACTAAACTCCGGCGAGGGCACTAAAGTCCACTCCCATGCTTATATTATAGAAGGGGATTTTGGGGTGGGTAAAGAAGATTTTGCCGAGTATTGTGCCGCAGGGATTTTGTGCGAGGGGAGCCCTTCGCCTTGTAATGTCTGTCGGCATTGCAAAAAAGTCTTTTCAAAAAACCATCCCGATGTACGGTTCTTTGGCGGGGAGGGGGGCAAAGCCATCACCATGAAAGAGGTGAGGGAGCTTATAACCGCGTCCACGCTACTTCCCAACGAAGCCGAAAAACAAATCTTTGTAATCCGTCTTGCCCATAAGATGCGTACCGATACCCAAAACGCCATGCTAAAGATATTTGAAGAGCCTCCGGCGACGGTGGTGGTATTCTTTTTGACCGAAAAGCGGGAGTCCTTGCTGCCGACTATATTGTCCAGGGGCAGGCTGATAACCTTAAAGGGATTATCCGACGAGGAGATGACCTCTTACCTCACCGAGGTGTTCCCTAGGGAAAGCGCACAAAACATAAAGGCTGCGGTACGAAGCGCTCAGGGCAGTGTGGGACAGGGGGAAGCATACTTCCAAAAAGATAATGTCCAGGCGCGGGGTTTGGCGCTGGAGATATTGGACACGCTGTTCTTTGAAGAAAGGTCGGTCTTTTATAACAAAGTGTTTGCTCTCAAAATAACCAGGGATAAGTTATCCGAGCTGTTGGAGTTGATTTTGAGATACATAACGGATATTATATTATACAAACACAAAGGCGAGGGCTGTGTGCTGTTAGAAATAGACCAAGCCGAAAGATATGGCTCAAAAGTGGGAAAACGAGCTTTGTTTTCCATGAGCGACGGGATAGTCGAATGTATTAAGACCATAGCGAATAACGGAAACATTAACGCCGCCGTCACAAACCTTGGAATAAAGATGGCGATTAGCAAAGGATAAAGGAGACCCGATATGGAGGAATCTCAAAAAACACAAGTCGAGCGGGAAGTAGTGGGAATCCGCTTTAAAAACGCAGGAAAAATATATTTTTTCTCCCCAGAGGGGATAGAGTTTCAAAAAGGGGATAACGCAATAGTGGAGACGGTCAGAGGGGTGGAGTTCGGTATAGTGGCACAGCCCAACAACTTTGTGTCGGAAAAAGAAATAGTGGCACCCCTAAAGCCGGTTATCCGCAAAGCCACCCTTGAGGACCAACAGATATACGAGCAAAACAAAAAGATGGAAGAGGACGCCGCCGTAATCTGGGAAGAAAAAGTAAAGAAACACGCCTTAGACATGCGGTTGGTGGATGTGGAATATACTTTTGATAACGCAAAGCTGATTTTTTATTTCACAGCGGACGGCAGAGTGGACTTTCGGGAGCTTGTCAAGGATTTGGCTTCTGTTTTTAGGACCAGGATTGAGCTGCGGCAAATCGGGGTCAGAGACGAAGCCAAGCTATATGGCGGGCTGGGGGTGTGCGGACGGATTTTGTGCTGCAAGACTTTTCTCAGTGACTTTGCCCAGGTATCCATAAAAATGGCAAAAGAACAAAACCTGTCCCTGTCTTCCTCAAAGATTTCCGGCACCTGCGGAAGGCTTATGTGTTGCTTGAGGTTTGAGCAGGAAGTGTACGAGCAGGAATATGCCAATTTCCCCAAGGTAGACAGCATTGTGGACACTCCCTCCGGGCGGGGGGTTATTGTGGAGAGCAACTTTTTGACCGGAAAGATAAAGGTGAAGATGAACGGCGAACAAGAGATGATTCGAATCTTTGCCAAGAAAGACTTGAAGGTGGTGGGCAGAATCAGCGTAAAAGACGACGCCTACGAAGAATTGAAGGGGTTGGAGGAATAACCCGAGGATTTGTTTGGGGTTTGAATTACTATGGTATTTTCGTCCTTGATATTTTTGTTCGGGTTTCTGCCGATAACCTTGGCGGGATACTTTTTGTTGCCTTTTAAATATAGAAATTTCTGGCTTTTTGCGGTGAGCCTCATCTTTTATGGATGGGGGGAGCCGCTTTATATTTTGGTGATGCTCTTTTCTATCACCGCGGCTTATTTCTTTGGGTTTTTGATAGGCAAGTACAGAGAATCGAACAAAAAGAAGGCAAGGGCATACTTGGTTTTGTCTTTGGCGACAAACTTGGCGGCTCTGTTGTTTTTTAAGTATACCAATTTCTTTATAGAGAACTTGTCTGTTATACCCTTGTTTTCTAACCTAAACCCCATAAAGGGGTTGACCTTACCCATAGGGATATCCTTTTATACCTTCCAGATTATGTCCTATTCAATCGATGTGTATCGAGGGGACACAGAAAAACAAAAAAACTACATCGCTTTCGGTGCTTATGTGGTGTTGTTCCCTCAGTTGATAGCGGGGCCAATCGTTCGGTATCGGGATATCGCGGATATGCTCACCGAGCGGAAGGAGAGCATAAAGAAATTTGCCCTGGGAGCTTCGAGGTTTTGTGTGGGGTTGGCAAAAAAGGTAATCCTGGCGGACTCGGCGGCAGCCATAGCCCAGCAGTATAAGATAGCCCAAGGGTTTGAGCCCACGGTTTTGGGAGGGTGGCTGGTGGTGATAGCCTATACTTTCCAAATTTACTTTGACTTTTCCGGTTACTCCGACATGGCTATAGGCTTGGGGCGGATGTTTGGTTTTGAGTTTCTCGAGAACTTCAATTATCCTTATATATCAAGGTCTATAACCGAGTTTTGGCGCAGATGGCATATCTCCCTGTCCACTTGGTTTAAAGAATATGTGTATATCCCCTTGGGGGGGAACAGGAAAGGGCTTGCCAAGCAATACAGGAACATAGCGGTAGTATGGCTATTGACCGGGTTTTGGCATGGTGCTGCCTGGAACTATATTATTTGGGGGGTATACTTTGGGGTTATCCTGATGCTGGAAAAGACTTTTGTCCTCAAGGTGTTGGACAAGCTACCCAAAGCGGTGGGACATGTTTATTCACTGGTGTTGATTATGGTTGGCTGGCTTATATTCTTTGCCGACAGTCCCGGTCATATATGGGAGCAGGCTAAGGTTTTGGCAGGGGTGGGAGTCCCCTTTGGTAACTCTTTGGTTTATTATGATTTCACCAGATTCTTGCCGTTGTTTGCGGTTAGTGTAATCGCCTCCACGCCGCTAATGGCAAGACTGTATAACAAGATGAAGGAAAAACTGCCTGCCACAGGGCTGCTGGACCCGGTGTTGATGGGCGGGTCGTTGCTGCTTTGTACAGCTTATATGGTGGACTCGACTTTCTCGCCGTTTTTGTATTATATATTCTGATATAATGGTGCGAATTATATCTCGCGGGAGGACATATGGATAACAAAGAGGTAAAAATTAATAGGGTCACAGGGGTTTTGTCCTTACTGGTCTTTTGCGCCGTGATTGTCATCTTGGGTACAATATTTGTCCTAAGTCCGGACTCTGAATATTCCGAGATTGAAAAGAGAAACCTTCAGACTTTTCCTCTCTTTGACAGCGAAACGTTTTTTTCCGGGGAATTCTCTGCAGGGATAAACATATATTTTGCCGATCAGTTTCCTTTTCGAGACGGGCTTGTCCGACTCAAGAATTTGAGCGAGCGCGGGCTGCTGAAAAGGGAAAACAACGGGGTCATAAAAGGCAGGGAGAATTATCTCGCCGTAAGGAGTTTTAACATATATGACGGCAGAGAATATGTGGGGCCGACAGACTATTATTCGACCCGGGTTTTGGATGTTCAAATGGACTCGGTAAAGAAGATAAAAGAGGGGTTGGAGGGCTCCGGTATTAGGTTTGGCATATTGACGCCTCCGAGGACTGTGGATGTGGCAGGGGAGATGCTTGCTCTGCCTACCGAGCACAACAATGAACTGACCGACTACATAGCGAAGGGGCTGTCGGGGTGTAATCATATTGACATATTGCCTGTGATGAAAGAAAAGGTGCAAGCCGGGGAGTATGTGTATTACAAGACCGATCACCACTTTACCTCTTTGGGAGCTTATTACACTTATGTAGAGGTGATGAGAGAATTTGGCTTGGAGTCACTTGTCGTTCCCTTAGAGGAGTTTGAGAAAGAGAAGGTCAGCGAGGACTTTTACGGCACCACCTGGTCTAAGGGCGGATATTACGAGACCCCGGGGGACGAGATATTCTTCTATCATTATATATATGCACAAGACGGCGACTATTCGGTGTTGTCCGACGGCAGGGAGCTTGGAGGGTTCTTTGACCGAGAGCGGCTGGGAGATATGGACCAATACTCGGCGTTTATCGGGGGCAACTCACAAAAGACTTTGATAACCAAGAAAGGGGAGGAAAGACCTAAGTTACTTATGGTCAAGGACTCTTTTGGCCTGAGTTTGGCACCTTTTTTGGCTTTGCATTTTGATATGGAGATAATCAATGTAGCGGCAAGAGAACAGATAACCGGGATTGCGAAAGAGGGCGGGTTTGATTATGTTTTGGTTGTATATAATGTTGAAAACCTGATTACAAGCGGAGACTTGGCGTATAACAAATAAAGGTTGCAAAGCGGGGCTAAAAAAGTTTAAAAAACATCGGTTATATAGTTAATAAAAAACAGCTCATTATCCACAACGGGTAGTGGGCTGTGTTTGTTTTTTAACAATATATATAACACGACTTTAAAATGACGGTAAGGTTTTTATATAAAGTCAATGTTTTTAACAAAGTTGCTTGACTTTTTGATGCCTCGATTGTATAATAAGTAAAGAATGGATTTGTGTCGGAATCTTTAGGACAGAGGATAGATTTTTGGGTATAAAATCAGCTATACTTTCTCTGTTAACCACGGGATTCCGGTTTGATCCGAAACTTTTTTGAAAAAACTAAATATACAGAAAGGAAGAAAATTATGAAAGTAACCAAGACTAAGAGAGTTCTCTCATTTGTAACGGTACTTTGCATGCTGGTATCC
>CAZFVM010000090.1:0-5828 GCA_964522305.1 uncultured Oscillospiraceae bacterium | reverse complement strand
CAAGAATCAGCGGTTTAATTAGTAAAAAAGACAAAGAGTTCGATTATAAGTTATCTATTCTAAAAAAAGCGCCTGTTAACGATGGGTGTGAGAGATTTTTTTACGAATATACCAATGTTATGCCCGGATATGGTCATTTCATTCACACATACAAAAACAATAACGACCCTTTGGAGTCCTTTGAGGGTGAACCTGTTTTGGTTAGAATTGACCTACCCATAGAAGAATATGCAGCAAGAATGTGGGATTCTTTAAATCCAGCTTACAAAGTATCACTGTTTGCAGTTGAGATTAATATCAAGACCGACAAAACAAAAGAGATTTTTTATAACATAAACACGGACACAACAGAAAAGAGGTAAATATGTCAAAGGAGATTACATTAAAGTATGGATGTAACCCCAATCAAATCCCATCAAGAATTTATACAAATAAAGACAGTTTGCCAATAACTGTTATTAACGGAAATCCCGGATATATTAACTTTTTGGATGCTTTAAACGGTTGGCAGCTTGTAAGTGAATTGAGACAGGCGACGGAATTGCCCTCTGCCGCTTCCTTCAAGCATGTTAGTCCTGCGGGTGCCGCTGTAGCTATTGCATTGTCAGAAACAGAGGAAAAAGCGTTTTTTGTGGATGATCTAAAGCTATCTCCTTTGGCGATAGCATATGCCAGAGCCAGGGGAGCAGATCGTGTCAGCTCTTTCGGAGATTTCATAGCCCTTAGCGACACCTGTGACTTGGAAACGGCAAAAATTATACAACGAGAGGTTTCCGACGGAGTTATAGCTCCCGGGTACACTCCCGAGGCACTGGAAGTTCTAAAGTCAAAGCGAAAAGGCAGTTATAATATTATAGTAATTGACAGAAATTATGTTCCGGATCAAATAGAGACAAAACAGGTTTTTGGCTTAACCTTTGAACAAAAGCGCAATGATGTTAAGATCATCTCGGAGCATTTATCCAATATTACAACCAAGAATACCGACTTGCACGATAATGCAAAAAGAGACCTTTTAGTTGCTTTGATTACTTTAAAGTATACCCAATCAAACTCAGTGTGCTTTGCATACAACGGTCAAGCAATTGGAGTAGGGGCAGGCCAACAATCCAGAATTCATTGCACTCGCTTGGCGGCGGGTAAAGCAGACAATTTCTTTTTAAGGCAACATCCGAAGGTGTTGAATCTACCTTTCAAGGACAGTGTCACAAGGCCTGTGAGGGACAATTCTATTGATTTATATGTATCCGGCTATGAAGATGAATTGCTAAAAGGAAACTCCTGGCAGGAAATATTTTCCGAAAAACCGACTACTTTTGCCAAAGAAGAAAAATCCCTTTATCTTAAGACCATTACCGATGTTTCACTGGGCAGTGATGCGTTCTTTCCTTTTTCTGACAACATTGACAGAGCTGCAGCCAGCGGTGTTAAATTCGTGGCACAACCCGGAGGGTCTATACGAGATGACTTGGTGATTAATGCCTGTGATTTATATGGCATGGTTATGGCTTTTACCGGAATAAGGCTATTTCATCATTGATAATAACAATATATAATTTTTTTCTAATAGATATTGGAAGGTAGCGAATATGAATATTATGGTTATTGGAGGCGGCGGCAGGGAACATGCTTTGGTCCAAAGCATAAGCAAAAGCCCCTTATGCAAAAAGATATATTGCCTGCCCGGAAACGGGGGAATCGCTGCCGACGCAGAATGCATAGACATTTCCGCCATGGACTTCGACGGCATTACTAAGTTTGCGGCTGACGCCGAGATTGACTTCGCGGTAGTTGCTCCGGACAATCCATTGGTAGACGGATTGGTTGACCTTTTAGAAGGCGTGGGTATACCCTGTTTTGGTCCGAGTAAAAAAGCGGCAATTATAGAAGGCAGCAAAGTGTTTTCGAAACAACTAATGAAAGAGTATAATATACCCACTGCAGGATATATTATCTTTAACAATCCGGAGTCTGCTGTTGAATTTATCAAGGATAATAGGGAATATCCGATTGTAATTAAGGCAGACGGTCTTGCTTTTGGAAAAGGTGTAATAATCGCCCAAAATGAGTCTGAAGCGATATTTGCCATTGATTCTATTATGAAAGACAAAAAATTTGGCGTTAGCGGCGATACTATAGTTATAGAGGAATTCTTAGTCGGTCCCGAAGTTACCGTTTTGTCCTTTACCGATGGCGACACTTTGATCCCCATGGTATCTTCTATGGATCACAAGAGGATTTTTGATGGCGACAAAGGTCCAAACACCGGTGGAATGGGGGTCATAGCCCCAAATCCATATTACACAAAGGAAGTTGAAGCCCGCTGCATAAAAGAGATTTTTTTACCAACTGTAAAAGCCATGAATGAGAAGAATCGGCCATTTAAAGGTTGTTTATACTTCGGGCTTATTCTTACCGATAAAGGTCCCAAAGTCATCGAATACAACTGCAGGTTCGGTGATCCCGAGACCCAAGCGGTTTTACCTTTGTTGAACGAAGACCTGCTTTCTATTATGATTGCGGTAAGCGAACAAAGACTCGGTGAAGCAAAGGTTACCTTCAAAGACAAAGCGGCTTGTTGTGTTGTTCTGGCTTCAACAGGATATCCCGGTTATTACGAAACAGATAAAGAGATTACGTTTACCGCACTCAACAATGTTGACGACATATTTATATATCACTCGGGAACAAAGAAAAAGAACGAAGGTCTTGTTTCATCCGGCGGCAGGGTTTTGGGTATAACCGCTATAGGAGATAATCTGCAAACAGCAGTAGACTTATCTTACGAATATGCTCAGAACGTTTTGTTTGAAGGTAAGTATTATCGCAAAGATATCGGGTTAAAAGCTTTAAATATTAAAACAAAAAATAATTAAAAAGGTGAAAGAATGGTCCACACGATTTATGTAGAAAAAAAAGACAGGTTTTCCGAAAAGCCCAATTTGCTGCTCTCAGAGCTAAAGACTATTTATGGCATTAATACTCTTACAAAGCTTCGCATATTACATCGTTATGAGATAAGTGGCATAAGCACCGAATTATTTAATAGAGTTGTTGCCACGGTACTTGCAGACCCTTACACCGATAACACTTATAATAATCTGCCTGATGACGCAGAGTTCAATTTATGCATCCAATATCTGCCGGGACAGTTTGATCAAAGAGAGGACTCGCTGCTCCAATGCCTGAATTTGTATGAAGATGCTTCGGGCGTTGAAGTCAATGTTTCCCTGGCTTTTTTGCTGTATGGTCAAATGTCTGACGCCGACAAAGAAAAAATAAAATCTGCAGTCATGAACCCTGTTGATAGCAGGGCGATAGATTGCAAGATAAACTCTTTGGATAACAGACATTGGAAAAAAGCAGAGCCTATACAAATATATACCGGCTTTAAGGACTTAGATGACAATAAGTTAGAGGAGTTTTTGATACAACAAGGATTCGCTATGGATTTGGAAGATCTCAAGCTTTGCAGAGACTATTTCAAGTCAGAAGATAGAGACCCCTTCGAAACAGAGCTAAAAATGATTGATACCTATTGGTCTGATCATTGCAGACATACTACTTTTTTTACTCATTTAGTGGATATTGATATACATGACAAGCAAGTAGCCGCCGGTTTTGAGAACTACAAAAAAATCCGTGAGAGGCTCGGCATAACTAAGCCTGTTACACTAATGGACATTGCCACAATCGGCAGTAAATATTTAAAAAGCATAGGATTGGCGTCTAAAGTTGACGATTCCGAGGAAGTAAACGCCTGTACTGTAGTTGTTGATTTAGAAATAGAAGATAAAAAAGACAAAGAAGAATACCTATTGCTGTTCAAAAACGAAACCCACAACCATCCTACCGAGATAGAGCCCTATGGCGGCGCTTCTACTTGCCTTGGCGGTTGTATAAGGGATCCTTTATCCGGTAGAGGTTATGTTTATCAAGCGATGAGGGTCACGGGTGCGGGAAATCCGTTGACACCTATAAAAAATACTATTCCCGGCAAGTTACCCCAGCGTCAAATCGTTACCCAAGCTGCAGACGGATATTCTTTTTACGGCAATACTATAGGTGTCCCTGCAGGTTTGGTAGAAGAGATTTATCACGATGGATACACAGCAAAGCGCATGGAAGTCGGCGCTGTGCTGGCAGCAGTCCCTAGAAAAAATGTTATTAGAATGACACCCCAGCCAAAGGATGTGGTTATTCTTGTCGGTGGTAAAACAGGCAGAGACGGTTGCGGAGGAGCCACCGGCTCTTCCAAGTCTCATAGCTCGGACTCCCTTGATGTTTTTGGTGCCGAGGTGCAAAAGGGTGACCCCATGGAAGAAAGAAAGCTATTGCGGTTGTTTAGAAACCCGGAGTTTTCTAAGTTGATAAAGCGTTGTAATGATTTTGGAGCAGGCGGAGTTTCTGTTGCTATTGGAGAGCTTGCAGATAGTTTGGATATATATCTTGACAGAGTGCCTGTTAAGTACCGAGGGTTAAACGGAACTGAGATTGCAATAAGTGAATCCCAAGAAAGAATGGCTATTGTAGTACACCCCGACGATGCAAACAAAGCAATCAGCTTGGCAAAAGACGAGAACTTGGAAGCCACTGTTGTAGCAACAGTTACAAATACTAACCGCTTGAGAATGATATGGCAAGAAAATATAATAGTTGATTTATCCCGGGAATTTTTGAACACTAACGGAGCTTCCAAAAAAGCCGGGGTGACTGTAAAAGACCGAAAAGTTCTGAAGACACCGCAGTTTTCCTCCTTCTTAGACGGCATGAAAGCAGTTAGCGGTGATTTAAACTCCTGCTCTCAAGAAGGGCTTAGTGAGATTTTTGATGCCACCGCAGGAGGAAACACTGTACTTATGCCGTTTGGCGGGCAACATCAAAAAACTCCGATTCAGGCAATGGTATCCGAAATTCCAACAGAGAACGGACGTTCCAAAACCTGCAGCGTGTTTTCTTACGGCTTTAATCCGTTTATTAGCGAAATGGACTCTTTTGCCGGTGCTTACAATGCTGTGGTGGAATCTATCGCAAAACTGTATTGTGTTGGACCGAATGTAGAAGATTGTTATCTTAGTTTTCAAGAGTATTTTCCCAGGCTTGGAGGAGACTCGGTAAGATGGGGACGTCCTTTTGCTGCGCTATTGGGTGCATTGCAAGCTCAATTGGATTTTCAAGTTCCCTCAATTGGCGGTAAAGATTCGATGAGCGGGTCTTTTGAGGATTTGGATGTACCTCCCACATTAATATCTTTTGCTGTCACGACGAATAATGTCGACAATATCATAACGCCGGAATTCAAATCAGAAGATGGACATGTGTACCTGTTAAAGACCGAGACAAAAAACCAAAAAGTTATACCTGAGAGTTTTAAGGAAAACCTTCAACTTCTGAAGGATATAGCGGGAAGAGGCGAATTGTTATCTATTTCCACACCTACCTTTGGAGGAGTTGCTTCTGCGATTTTTAAAATGGCAGTCGGGAACAAGAAGGGGTTTGCATATTCTGATATAAATCTCGATATGCTGTTTGACTATCTGCCCGGCAGTTTTGTTATAGAAACATCAAAGCCGCAGAAATCCCTTTTATTACTCGGCAGAACAACCAAAGACAGTTACGTTACCTACAAATCTGAAAAGATAAGCCTGTCAGAACTTTTAAAAACATCTGAAGAAAGGCTAAGTCCAGTTTTCCCGATTAATAATAGCTCATCTCCAAAATTTGTCGCAACACAAAGACAGAAGATCTCTGTTCCAAATATAATAAAGGACGTAAAGCCAAAAGTACTTATACCGATTTTTCCGGGCACCACGGGTGAGTACGAGGCA
>CAZFVM010000089.1:0-5881 GCA_964522305.1 uncultured Oscillospiraceae bacterium | reverse complement strand
TTCCGTGGGAGAAATCGTCATTTGAACGCATAGGCTCATAAGTATCCGGGGTGTGTTGTGCACTCAAATAGGTCGCTCCTTGTGCGGAGGGTGAAACATCCGCCTCTTTGGCAAAAACACCGGATACAATTATACCAATATTAAGGGAAAGAATTACCAACGAGAGGAAGAAAAAACATACTTTCTTGAGGTTTTTAGTATTTTTCATTCTTATATCCTCCCCTCTTTAGGATAACAACAGCATTATTAAATAAGCTGCTGCCGATATTCCTGCAGTAAGACCTGCCCACCAACGGAAGAAAGCACCCTTATCCATGGGAAGGTCCCCGACAAACTTGCCGGTCTGACCGTTCATCGCAAAAGTGTACTTCTTACCCTGCCAGTTGGTGTTGAGCAACCATACAGGATATAAAACATATTTTACTGTGCCGTTTTGTAACTGGATGGAAGTATGCTCGGGCAGCACATTGTTGTACCCGGTTACAGTGGAGGCAAAAGCGGATATCGTGCTTTGCTTTACCCGCTCGTTTGCCCTGTCAATACTGCTCTCGGCATCTATGTCGTACTTATCTGCCAAATATCCTGCAAGATAAGCAGTCTTGAAGTCCAGCGCATCGCTAAAGTCAAAGGGCTCTATGGACTCCATCAAATCGTCTGCTATCTTGCTTGAACCATCCACCGGAACGCAGGTAAATCCAAGGGTCCCGCTGCGAAGAACAGAATAATACTTTGTCTCTGTATAGTTGTAATCCCGATCTGACCACCGTCTGACCATTGTGGCTTTATAACGAATGTCAGCGTCGGCATCGGTATCAAAAAGCCAGAAGGGCACATATATACCCTTTACTTCCTCGATTCTGTTTTGGTCTTTGAATACTTTGGGCAAAAGTTTTTTCGCCGAGGTATGCTTTTTTAATGCTTCTATTGCCGTGTTTTTGTCAATCTTGAAGGGTATAATATAATCCGGCTTGAGTACCCCACTGAGTCGACTCGGAATTACTATGGGGTTGTCACAAAAAGGACAACTCGTGGCAGCCGTAGTCGCCTCGCTAATAATCTCTCCACCGCAGGATTGACATACATAGGCGTTCAAGAGCTCAAAATCTTCCTTGTCCCATTCGCTGCCTGCATCGGTGTTCCATTCCATCTTGTCCGGAATGTCGTTCTTTAGATGCTCGTCATACTCCTGCAATGCCGAGATTTCAAACTCGGTATCGCAGTAGGGGCATTTTAGTTTTTGAATACCGCTGTCAAACGCTATGGCGCCACCACAGTTAGGACATTTATACTCAAATAAATCAGCCACGTTGCTTGCTCCTTAATATATATGGTTGCTGTCTTATCAAAGGACGTCGTCTTCGTTAAAGGGATCGCCGCACTCGGGACAGAACCTCGGCGGATTCTGAGGGTCTTCGGGCTCCCAACCGCATTTATCACACTTGTAAAGCAACGCCCCTTCCGGCTTCTTTGCGCCGCAGTTGCTGCAGAACTTGCCCTTGTTCACTGTTCCGCAAGAACAGGTCCAGCCTTCTTCTACAGGCTTTGGCAATCCACACTCACCGCAGAACTTACCGGTGGACTGAGCACCGCAACTACATGACCATGTATCTGCAGCCGGTGCTGCCGGTACAGGCTGTCCTTGGGGTTGCTGCTGTGCTTGTTGTTGCGCTTGCTGTTGCTGACCCATTGCAAATAAATCTTGGGGTCTGTTCCCACCCATATTCATAGCCATACCCATACCGATAAATCCGGGCATCGCTCCGGCTTCGTTGGATGCGGCTGCCTTCATGGCATCCGCCTGTGCCCCGGTAAGGGTTGCTGCTGCCATTGTCGGATCTCTTAGTATTGCTGCACGCTGTGCCTGCTTGATAAGCTCGGCGTCTTCCTCCGGCAATGTTACCGACCCTAAGGCAACGCTTACTACAGCCAGTCCCCTTAGCTCTCCCCACTTTTGGGATAAAACACCGTTTAGTGCTTCTTCCAGCTCTGTGGTGTGAGAGACGATTTGATTGGGTCTGAGCCCAAGCTCGGAAAGCTTGCCGAAGGCGGGTTGCAGTGCACTGACAAACTCCCGCTTTAGCTGGCCGTCTAAGGTCTCTCTTTTGTACTCTTGAGATACATTCCCGCTGACATTGGTATAAAACAATAACGGATCGGAAATCCTGTAAGAATATACACCGGAACATCTGACCGACACATCGATGTCCAGCCCGATATTCCTGTCAACAACTCTGAAAGGAATGGGGTTTGCGGTACCGAACTTATTGTCGATTAGCTCTTTTGTGTTGAAATAATATACCCTTTGGTCTTTGCCGGTGTCTCCCCCATAGGTAAACCTCTTGCCTATCGTCTTGAAGGTACCCTTGATTGATTCCCCTAACTTGCCATAAAAAATACTGGGCTCGGTGGAGGTATCGTAGGTAAACTCACCCGGCTCTGCACACACTTCCACTACTTTGCCCTGCTCTACAATAATCATACATTGACCATCTGCAACGGCGATACCCGACCCATTGGAAATAATATTATCATTGCCCTTGGTGTTGGAAGAACGATTGCCGATACGCTTCTCGCCCTTAACCATCATCGTGTTGCTGTCCATAGCCTCGCAGTAAAAGAACTCCCGCCACTGATCAGCTAATGTGCCGCCTATTGCACCTATACCTGCTTTAATAAGGCCCATAGAAGTTACTCCTTTCAAAATGAGTTGCCCGTGGTTTGTAATTAATAATTACCAGGCAAACATGATATCAAAATGTTTTGTGGTTTTATACAAATATTATATCACAAAATAGAAGCAATTCAACCATAAAACATGCTGTAAGTACAGAATTTTTGGTATTTTTGTGTTTTGTTGCTAATGACAAAATTTAATTGACTAGATTTGTAGTCGATGGTATTATATTTTTGTAAGCTATTATTGTAAGAGTTGATATCTTTGTGTGTAAAGGAACACATATTTGTTTCTTACTCTACATCGGAAAGGGTCTAAAAAATGAGTAATCGCGCAGGAAGATCGGTTGTTAACCTCTCGGGGGACGCCGCTTATGAATCGTATGTTCCAAATCCATTGCCGCCTACACCACCACTGACGCTAAGCCAAAGAAGCGTAGACTTGGAAGCAGAAATTTCAAAACATATAGAAGAGTTAAAAGCCTTTGCTTCCGACTCTATTGCAAGAAATTACTTGCAAAATTGCTGGAAAAAAGAATGTCTAAGCGCTTCAATTATGGAAGGCTTTGCGGCTGATATCCGGGATATATTAAACCCTTATATTGACCTTGAGATTTACCCTTCTGTCAAGGAAGTTGTAAATTACATAGATGCTTTTGATTATTCCATATCCCGATTAGAGACCTTCCCTCTATGCAACAGACTCATTAGAGAAGCATATACTGTTACTATGGAAGGAAGAGAGGGCTTGGCTTTTGACGCCAAGGACTTCAGACATACCCAAAACTGGGTGGGGGGCCAATGCTGTACCCTATCGACTGCAAGATATATTCCTCCGTCACCAAAGGATATGGAAGAAGCACTGGACGCTCTCGAAGCCTATATCAATATAAACGACTCTTTGTTATCCCCCGTAGTCAGATCCGGGTTGATTTATTATCAGCTGGAGACAATACACCCTTTCTTGAACAGTAACAGCAGAATAGCAAAGTTGTTGGCAACTCTCTTTGTAATAAACGAAACCGAGCTATCTATCCCTGTGCTTTATATGTCGGAGTTTTTGTTTGAGAATAGAATGGAATACCATGAATCTATTCTCCGGGTTAGAGCTACAGGTGATTATGAGCAGTGGATAGAGTTTTATCTCAGCGGTTTGTCCCGGGGGATAAATCAAACTCTGAATGCAATAGACGCCCTTAGGTTGTAGAGGGACGCAAACCTCGAGGCACTACACAAACTCGATGAATACACAGAGTTTGCAGTGCAGATATTCAATCTGCTGGAACAAAGACCTATTATAAGTAAAAAAGATGCTTTAAATATCTTGGGTCTGGACTCCTATGAATTCGACCACGGGATTGATCTTTTATGCTCTGCCGATATAGTCACAGATAAAGCTTCACCCGAGGGGGAGCCCGTTTACTTCTATGATAAATATATAGCTGTTCTGGAAGCTACAGAAATGGAGGAAATATGAAAAAGAAACCTTCTTTGGTATTAGTCTTTTTTGCTTTGCTAATAGTTTTGACTTCCTGCGGGTTTTCGGATAACACTCAAAACTCGGAGGATAGCTCCCCTGACTTATCCGATTACATCAGTCAAGAACCGGAAGAAAGCAAAGAGACTTTCGCTCCGGCTTTTGAAACTCCTGTATCCATCGGGAAAAAATATACGGGTACTCCCCACGAAGTTTCCTATCCCGATACATACGGTACCGAGCTGACCGACGGGTTATATGCGGGGGATGACAAAGGGTATTCGGACCCAAAGTGGTCTAACTATTCAAAGCCCGACCCTGTGTTTTTTGTCATTGACTTGGAAGAAGATTCCGACCGACTCTACAAGTTTGAGGTTTCTTATTATCACGAGATTGGCCCGGGAATCGCCACTCCCCAAAACATAACCGTGCATTCTTCAAACGAACAAAGCCCTGACAAATGGGATTTTGTTTGTAATATCATCACCGGGTTGGACTCGGAAACCGGTGCTTATAAGGTATCTAACACTTTAAACGAGCCGATAAACGCCCGATATATCAAGTTCTCGATGATCCATTACGCAGGCAACTTGTTCTTAGACGAGCTTACCGTATATGCGGATGTAGAAGGAACAACAAGAGATAACAGGGTTGCGGATGCTATTAACAATTATTACAACAGTGATGATTATGTCAACCTTAAAGCCCTTGAAACTCTTGCCACCGGTACAATAGATTTCGACAAAGAATTGGTCTGCGTTTCTACCGATACTACTTACACTTTGTCAACCAAGCCTTCAGTAAAATTCCCGGATAACAGAAAGCTGACCAACGGTAAAAAGATAGGCTCTATATATGAAAGCGGTGAGTGGGTGAGCTTTGAGTCTGACGGTCCCATTGAGATAACCGTTGACCTAAAGCAAGTGGCAGATGACATCAGTGTCTTTACGGTTTCCTGCCACCAAAACATAGAGCTTGGGGTTGTATTGCCCGTATATGTGGATGTGCTGGTTTCTTCCGACAACAAAAACTTCACTAAGATAGGAAGAGTATACTCCCCTCTTTCATTAGATTCGCATTTCTACAACTATACCCTGTCTTTGTCAAAATCTGTGCAGGCGAGGTATATTAAGTATGTCCTTTCACCTTTGCAAAACTCTGTCTTAATGATAGAGGAAGTACAAGCTTTGGCTTATCGTACTGTGGAACAAAAGCCTTATCGCGGGTTTTATGCCGAGACACCGATAGCAAAAATAACATCGGAAAAACTTTTTAGCTCAAAGGAGCCAGACTATAATGAAAGGATAAACCTTATCCTGGGTAAGGGACAAAGGATTTACCCTTACTTCCCCCTGTCTTATGAAAAAGGCGTTTCAGGTAACACGCCCGAAACAAGTAAACTACTGACAGACGGCATTTATGCACAAACTGCCGATTATACCGATAGCCGATACTTTAAGTTTGGCAGCAGTCACGGACGGGATGTGGTATTTGACCTTGGTGCCACCGGGTCTGTGGATGGTTTTGGCGTCAGCTTCTTGCGACAGGATAGTGTGGGGATAAATGTTCTGACCAGCGTTATCTTTTATCTGTCCGAGGACGGTGTTAACTGGTATTCTGTTATGGTGGGAACTACTCCTTCTTCGCAAGCCACAGAGATTTTGCGATATGAATTTGCTCTGGACAGAGCATATAAAGCGAGATATGCTCGATTTGGGTTTAAGGTTTGGC
>CAZFVM010000088.1:0-5905 GCA_964522305.1 uncultured Oscillospiraceae bacterium | reverse complement strand
CATCCGCCGGGAATATCCGGCATCTAAAAAAAGGCGGTTTGTTATGGTTAATAGCGAAACAAAGAGCCATACCACCTCACCGGTGGTGGAGATACAAGAGGGAAAATATGCCTGGGTTCATGAGGTAAACTTGTTTCGGTCCCCTTCTTTTTTGTTCTTGGTGTATAGAATATTCTTTTATATTTGGCTGGGGATATCTGCTTTTGTGATTATTCTCTCTGCCTTTGAGAACAGCTTTGTGGACTCGTTAAAAGAGGTGGGTCCCTCTATGGTGTATCTCTTGGGGTTCTTGATATTGCTGATTACCACCGCTTATTTGTTCTATGCTTTTATCATCGGCGGGAGTTATACCGTGATGTTTGAGCTGGACAAACACGGGATTTCCCACACCCAGCTGCCACGACGGTTTCGTCGTGCCAAGATTATTGGCGGTATTACCGCGGTGGCAGGGATGGCGATGCAAGACCTAACGGCGGAGGACGCCGAGGAGCACTCCCAACAAAGGCAGACATTATATACCGCCTTTGACAAGGTCAACGCCGTCACGGAGATACGCAAGAATTGCACCATCAAGATACGCTCGGAGCATATTATCAACAACCAGATTTTTACCCTGCCCGAGGATTATGACTTTGTCCTTGACTTTGTCAAGTCCAGGGTCAAGAGATATAGCACAGATAAAGAGAAATAGCACCTGCCTTTTTGAAGTCTTTGTAGTGATGAGGCTTTGGGAAGGTGTTTTTTTGTCTTTTTGTGTTTTTTTTGCTGATAGATAATAATATGAATAGATGAGGTTTTGCTTTATGTATAGGTACTTAGCTTTGTTGTTGACGATGGTTTTGGTCTTTGTTACCCTTGGGTCTTGTGTCAAGGAGGTTGTGGATGACCTGTCCGCAGAGTCGGAACAATCGGAGGTATCTGCCCAGCCGGAATACGAGTACCCAAAGCAAGCACAGGCGATAGATAACCTGCTCACCGGCGAGATAAACAGGGAGGGCAACAGACAAAACATACTGCTGGGGCGGGAATATGTGTCTACTCCCGGCTCGGGGGACAACGGGGCATATGAAGATACAGGCAAAAAGCTGACCGACGGTATCGCCCTCGAGGGGTTTGACAAATATAATTGGGTGGGATATCGCAACCAGTCTAAGGTGGTCGTGGACTTTGACTTGGGCGAGGTTGTGCAAGGTGTCGCCGATGTTGTCACCGGGGCGTTGCACCAGATTGAGTATGGTATCTCTCTGCCCACCTCCGTAGAGCTGCAGCTGTCGACAGACGGTACCGACTATGTAAAGGTAAGCCGTATGGTCGCCCCCACAAAGGTTACGGACACCCGCAGGTATGAGTTTCGGTTTTGTCTGCAACAGTCCGCCGATGTTAGATATATACGCTTGGTCTTTGATAAGAGTCACTCTGCTTTTATGTTTGTAGATGAGATATCTGCCTACACCTACTCGGAGGATAACCCCGACGGGGAAAAGAATAAGGTGGACTACTACCCTGCCATAAAGCTCGAAGCCGCCGACGAGGTGTACTGGGATAAGTCGGAGCCGGACTACAACAAGAGCCAAAACCTGGCGCTAAATAAGCAAGTATATGTCTCCTCCTTTGCCTCATTAGACGAAGATATTGCGATACCCAGCTCCAACACTCATCCGAGCCAGGCGGGGCTCCTGACCGACGGCAAATATGCCCTCTCCCCTTCTTGGGACTCGACTTATGCCTTCCGCTCTACCCGAGGGGACGGCAGGGAGATTATCATTGATCTGGAGAAGATCTCCACGGTCAAGAGCGCTAAGGGTGAGTTTATCGCCCATGTTTCCTGGGGGGTGCGGGTGCCGGAATATGTGGGGTTCGCCGCCAGTATCAACGGCACCGACTGGCAGAGCATTGGCACCGCAAAGATAGAATATGACGAGGACAAAGACGCTCAGAGTTGTCGGTTTGAGACTACCTTTGCCGGGGAGTTTAAGGCCCGATATGTTAAGGTTAGCTTTCTTAACTTTCATTTTGCCGCTATCAGCGAGATAGAGATTCACGGGACAAAGGCGATATCAAGCAAGGCGAAAAACCCGGACCCCAACGCCCGTGACATCACTCGGCTCAGTGACAGATATATGACCCCCGACAGGTTCTTGGGGATAGAGAATATATTGTGTACCCCTATTTGTTATGGTGACGGCAAGGTCTATGACCCTATCGGCATGGTGACAAAGGAGGAGTTCTTGCCCTATGTGGGGTATTATGAAGACGGGGAGCTAAAGGGCACCTTTATGGATACCTTCTTGTTCTCGCCCTGCGCTGCTTTTACCAACCCTGCGGACAAGATAAGGCTGGATGGCTGGAAATTTTATATCGACAGTCACTTTGTAGAGGATACAAACTTGGATGCCCTCAATCAAGCCGCTATCCAAGTCGGGGAAGAGCTGGGGATAGCCGATTATAAGGTGAATATATTTGTGTCTATGCTGCGACCGGTACCCTATACTCCCGAGGGGGTGGAAAACAGCTTTGGTGACATAGACGGCGACGGGGTGGACGACTCCTTGGTCGGGCCGGAGAACCGCAAGAAGGCTCTCAAATGGATGGTGGATATCCAACTGAAGATGCTGGAGGACAGCGGGTTTGACCGACTTGAGCTGGTAGGGTTTTATTGGCAGGAGGAGTTTATCAACGTGGAGGACGAAGCCGAGATAAAGGCTTTTGAATATATTAGGGATTATGTGCGGGGAATGGGTTATAAGATAATGTGGATACCCTATTACCGTGCCGAGGGATTTGACAAGTGGAAGGACTTTGACTTTGACCTGGCGTGCCTGCAGCCCAACTACGCCTTTGACTACACCTCGGATATAGAGCGGCTGGGCTCGACTGCAAAACAGGCGAAGCTCCATGGGATGTGTGTGGAGCTGGAGATAAACTCCTACACCAACCTCAAAAACATTATTCGCTATAAGCAGTATCTGCAAGAGGGGGTCAAATACGGTTATATGGACGCAGTAAAGGTCTATTATCACGGTACTATTCCCTCGGACTTGACCCTGGCGAAGGACAGCCCCGACCCCTATACCGCCTCGGTGTACAAGGATACTTATATGTTTGCCAAGGGGCTGTTGGACGAGACTTACACCTATCTGGATGACGAACAAAAAGACAAAATCCAAATAGATGACGAAAATGTTGTCGCGCCCGTAGGGATTAGAAAAATCGACGGCACAATGGAGGTGGAGGGAGCCTCGGGGTATGAGGTCAGCTTGTATATATCCCCCAAGTACGGAGATATAGAGGTGAACCCCGACGGTTATTATGTGTACAGACCTATCCGCAACTTTATTGGTGAAGACTATCTGGAACTAAAAGCTATCTTTCCCGACGGCTCTGAGGTAAGGTTTGGACTATATATCGAAATAGAAGACCACGGCGGAGAATTGTAAAACCTTGTTATAGGTAAAGATAAACCCCCTTACTCAATCATTGGGTGAGGGGGTTTTGATATTATAAAAACTCAGTAGGTCTCTAAGGTTATGTCTGTTATGACCGCATCGGTGACCGACTCTACAAAGGACTCGATAGCCTCGTAGAGCATATGGGCGTCTGCCCGGGTGTGGGCGAGGTAACCCACCGAGATTATTATAGTCTGATGATAGTCCTGAGCATCGCTCTCTAACACGCTGACCCCGAACTTGTCTGTAAGCTTGCGACACAAGCCCTTTACCTCTGAGCGTTTATCTTTTAGTCCGGTGATCCAGGGGGCGTGGAGCTTGATGGTTATCAGATTGACTGTCATGTCTTTACCTCCCGATTAGGGTATAAGCTTATGTCAATAATATACTACAAACCGGGGCAAAAATCAAAGAGTCGGCAAAGGGTGACCCCCGCCGACTTTGGTATTGTGATATTGATAAAAAGACTTATGCGAACCCCAGTAAGAGTCCGACCTGGTATACAGCCACCGCCAGCACCCAGCCTATCACAAAGGTGTACAGCGCCACGAACCCGGTCATAAGATAGGAGTTTGTCTCTTTCTTGATTATCGCCAAAGTAGCGGCGCAGGGGGTGTACAGCAAGGTCATAACCATATAGGACAAAGCGGACAGGGAGGTAAACTGCATACGCAAAGCGTTTATCAACTCGATGCCTTCCTCTGCGTACTGCCCTGAATAGAGCATCCCGAGGGTGCCGACCACCGCTTCTTTTGCCGGGATACCGGCGAAGAGTGCCACCGACTCCTGCCACTTTCCAAACCCGGCAAGCTTGAAGAGGGGGGCGATAAATACTCCTATCTGACCCAAAAAACTGTCTTTGCTATAGGGCTCGGCGGAGGTGGGCAGGTATGCCAGTACCCAAAGCAATGTGATGACCACAAAGATTATGGTACCTGCGTTGATTATAAAGCCTCTTACATTGTCCCACATATTGCGCAATACATTCTTTATTATGGGTCTTCTATAGGGAGGCAGATCGATAAGGAAATAAGATGTTTCGCCTTTTTGGATGGCTCTTCCGAATATCTTTGCCAATATTAGGGCTATTATTATTCCCAAGGAATACAGCCCAAAGAGTATCAACCCGCCATGCTTGGAGAAAAAAGCGGCGATAAATATAGAATAAATAGGTAGTTTTGCACCGCAGGACATAAAGGGTATAATAAGGGTGGTGATGAGCCTGTCCTTTTTGTTGTCTAAGGTCCTGGCTGCCATAATGGCGGGAACACTACACCCAAACCCGATAATCATAGGTATAAACGCTTTGCCTTGAAGCCCCATTCTGCGCATCAAATCGTCCCAAACATAGGCTGCTCGTGACATATATCCACTGTCTTCCATTAGTCCTAATAAGAAGTATAAGACTGTGACCACGGGTATAAACTCCAGTACCGCTCCGATACCGTTGAAGACTCCGTCGGCTATAAACGATACGAACCAATCAGGGGTGTTGAGGCTTACTAACAATCCCTCGATAAACTCACCCAAGGTGTCAATGAGAAACTCCACTGCACCGCCCATCCACTCCTCCCCTATCTTGAAGGTCAGTTGAAAGATAAGGAGCATTATAACAGCAAATATGGGGATACCTAAGTATCTGTTGGTCAATACCTTGTCCAGCCTGTCGGTGAAGGTTGTTTTTTCTTCTTCGGGTCGGATTACCGTGCCGTCTGCCACATGGTGGGCAAAGGCGTAGCGAGCATCTACAATATCGAGCTGATGGTCTATACAGTTGTGCTCTATGCAGAACTCTTCTATCTTTGTAATGGTAGCGTCGTCAAAGCCAAAGTCTATCAGCTTGCGCAGGAGCCCTGCGTCGCCTTCTACAATCTTTAGCGCCACCCAACTACGGGGATAATCCAGGGAATACCCCTCTAATATCTTCTCGAGCTCGCCCAAATGTCGCCAAATCTCGGGGCTGTAGTGGACCGGGTTGGTAACGGCAATATCCTTGTCTATCAGGGATATGGCTGCCTCTATGACCTCGGGAGTGCCTATGCCCTTCGCTGCCACGGTGGGCACCACCGGTACCCCAAGTTTTTGGGACAGGTTGTCTATATCGAAATGTATATCCCGCTTCTCTGCCTCGTCATACATATTAAGGGCGACTACCACCTTTTTTTCCATCTCTAAGAGCTGGGTGGTGAGATACAGGTTGCGCTCGATATTTGTAGCGTCGACTACATTGATAATAACCTTCGCTTCGCCGCTGAGGATGTACTCCCGAGCGACCACCTCATCCTCGGAGAAAGCCCCGAGGCTGTAGGTGCCGGGAAGGTCGACTATATGGTACTTGTTGCCCTTGTGTTGGAAGTTGCCTTCCTTCTTCTCGACGGTAACTCCGGGCCAGTTCCCCACATGTTGATTAGACCCGGTCAGGGCATTAAAAAAGGTGGTTTTTCCGCTATTGGGATTCC
>CAZFVM010000087.1:0-5927 GCA_964522305.1 uncultured Oscillospiraceae bacterium | reverse complement strand
AAAATTTTGCGGAGGCTTTGGCTGCCGCTATTAAAACTTTAGAAACACAAAGCATATCTTAAACTGTTTTTTTGCAAATGGAGATTTATGCTATGTCTTAGAAGGGATGTGTAGGAATGGTAAAATATCGAATTAGTGCTCTTGCAAAAGACTTGGAGATTAAGAGCAAAGATGTCATCGAAATACTTACCAAACATGGGTTGCCGGGAAGGAGTCACGCTTCTTCTCTTGAAAGCGAAGAGCTTAGTTTTGTCTTTGAAGAAATAACCCAGAACAATCAAATAGATATAACTGCTTTTTTTAAAAAGTATGAGGATAAAAAGGCTGAGAAGCAGCGGGCCGAAGCAGAACAAAAACGCAAGGAAGCTGAAGAAGCTCGAAAAAAGGCCGGTTTTGCTGCGCCTCCCGTACAGCAGAAGAAGCCCAAAGAGCCTCAACAACCTCAAAAGCAAAGGGCGCGGGGCGAAACCAGGGTTGTGGATACCCGAGGCACCGTTACTGTGGATCTTTCTAAATACGACAAAAAATTAGAGAAGTTCGAAACAGTTGCGGGAGACACTGCCGCCGCTTCCAGACAAAAAACCCGTAAAAAAACTACCCGTGAATCCGCTCCTGTAAGGAGCAGAGGACAAAGACAAAGAGGACAAAAGCCCAAGAGTACATACCAACCCATACCGGTACAGCTAAACATTCTCGTACCTGATGAAATAACGGTAACAGAACTCGCTCTGAGAATGAAAACTCAAGTTGGTGAGGTTATCAAGAAGTTGATGTCTATGGGACTTATGGTAACCGCCAATCAGACTATTGATTACGATTCTGCTTATTTGGTTGCCGAAGAGTTTGGAGTTAACGTCGCTAAGGAAGTAGTAGTCACTATAGAAGAAAAGCTCTTTGACGAAAGTGAAGACAAAGATGAAGACCTTGTATTGAGAGCCCCGGTTGTTGTAGTAATGGGCCACGTAGACCATGGTAAAACATCCTTGTTGGACGCTATCCGTAACGCCAGGGTAACCGCAGGTGAAGCCGGCGGCATCACTCAACATATAGGAGCTTACTCAGTAAAATGGGAGGACAAAGATATTACCTTCCTGGATACACCGGGACACGCTGCCTTTACTTCTATGAGAGCAAGGGGCGCTGATATAACAGATATCGCAGTGCTTGTGGTGGCTGCGGATGACGGTGTCATGCCTCAGACCGTGGAAGCTATCAATCATGCTAAGGCTGCCGGAGTTGAAATTATTGTAGCTATAAACAAGATGGATAAGCCGGATGCAAACCCGGACAGGGTTTTGCAAGAGCTGACCCAACATAATTTGGTGCCCGAGGAATGGGGCGGAGATACTATATGTGTTAAGGTTTCTGCTCTTAAAAGAACCGGGATTGATTCTTTGTTAGAAATGATACTTTTGTCAGCGGAAATGATGGAGTTAAAAGCTAATCCTAAGCGTGCCGCAAAGGGTGTTGTTATCGAAGCTCAGTTGGATAGAGGAAGAGGAGTAGTAGCTACCCTACTTGTACAAAACGGAACTCTAAAGAGCGGCGACTATGTGATTGCCGGTACTTCCATAGGCAGAATTAGAGCTATGACCGATGATAAAGGCAAAAGGCTTAAAACAGCTGGTCCCTCTACCGCAGTGGAGATAATGGGGCTCTCTGAAGTCCCGGATGCCGGTGATGAGTTTAATGCGGTTGTTGACGAACGAATGGCCAGAACCTTGGCGGATCAGAGAAAACATAGAGAAAAACAAGAGCAATTTGAAGCAGACTCTAAGGTCAACCTTGAGTCGTTGTTCAATCAAATCAGCTCGGGTGTAAAAACCTTGAATATTATAATCAAAGCAGACGTACAAGGTTCTGCCGAAGCGGTAAAACAAAGCTTGGAGAAACTTTCTAATGAAGAAGTAAGCGTTGTGGTAATCCATACAGGAGTAGGCGGAATAACCGAAAACGACGTTATGCTTGCTTCTACATCCAATGCAATTATTGTCGGATTTAATGTAAGGCCGGATAAATTAGCCTCGGATATGGCAGCCAGAGATAAAGTCGATATTAGGACTTACAGGGTCATCTATGAATGTATTGAGGAAATCCAAGCAGCCATCAAGGGTATGCTTGCTCCCAAATACAGAGAAGTCATACTTGGCAGAGCCGAAGTCAGACAGACTATCAGAGTCCCCAATGTCGGCACTATTGCAGGTTGTTATATCACCGACGGTAAGGTACAGCGAAACGCCGGTATTCGAGTAGTTAGAGACGGTGTAATAATCTTTGAAGATAAGATTTCTTCCTTAAAGCGCTTTAAAGACGATGTGCGGGAAGTTCAAGAAGCCTATGAGTGCGGTATAGGATTAGATAAATTTAATGATATTAAAGACGGTGATATCTTGGAAGCCTATGTTATGGAAGAGATAAAAGACTGATTGGGTGTTTGTTTACCTGATTGATTTGCTGATTTTTCAGCTGTTATTAAACCGGCAAGACGGTTTTGTTGCCGGAGATTAGAGGTGTAATATGTCTACTATACGTCAGAACAGAATAAATGATGAAGTTGCAAGGGAAATAGCCGTTATATTGCGGTCGGTCAAAGACCCTCGTATAAGCGAAAGCTTTGTAAGTATAACCTATGCCGAGGTTACGAAGGATTTATCTATAGCGAAAGTGTTTTATAGCATTATCGGGGATGATAAGGATGTGGACAAGGGTCTTGAATCTGCCGGCGGGTTTATCCGCAAAGAACTGGCGAAGAGACTTAATCTAAGGATTACCCCCAAACTGATCTTTGTTCGGGATAATTCTGTAGAGTATGCAATGAATATCATGCAAAAGCTTAAGGACATTGAAGTTGATTCCGAAAGTTAAGAGGAGATTTTAACGTGGATATCGGACACAGTCAGGTATGCGAGTATCTGATAGCTAAGGATAATTACGTGGTTATTACCCACGCTAACCCTGATGCCGACACCGTTGGGTCTGCTTTGGCTTTGGTTTTGGGGTTGAGGAAATTAGGGAAAACGGCAGTAGCTGTTTGCTCTGACCCAATACCGAGAAAATTGTCTTTTCTTGATACATCCTCGGTCTTTGTTAGTTCCATACCAAAAACCACACAAAACTATATAAGCGTTGATACAGCCTCCCCCGACCTTATGGGAAAATATCAACAGCTTTTTGAAGACGGCTTTGCGCTTAGCCTGGTCTTAGATCACCATATCGCCAACTCTATACCAACCAGCCGACGCCTTGTGCTGCCGGACTATTCCTCTTGTGGTGAATTAATCTTTGAAATACTCGAGGGTCTTAACGTCTCTATAGACATTGATATGGCATCAGCGCTGTATGCTGCTTTGTCTTCGGATACCGGCGGGTTTCGGTTCTCGAACACTCGACCGGAAACTTTGAGATATGCTGCCACTTTGCTCGAAATCGGAATAGATTTTGCAAAAATCAATCGCTGTCTCTTTGAAATGAAATACCCTCCCCAGCTTGCTTTGGAAAAAATAGCTTATAACACCGTGGAACTACATCACAATGGTAAGTTAGCTGTACTTGTGTTTACCGAAGAAGATATAAAAAAATCCGGTGCTTTGGAATCTGATTTAGAAGGTATCACCCAAATCCCAAGACAAATCGCAGGGGTCGAGATTTCTGCGGTTATTCGTCCAAGAGGAGACAATTCTGCAAAGGTATCATTGCGCTCTAACGAATACTTTAACGTTGGTGAGTTCGCGTCTGAGCACTTTGGCGGAGGAGGGCACCACCACGCTGCAGGTTGCAGTTTTGACAAGGATGTTCTGGAAGTGAAGGATATTATTATAAAAGCCTTTGATGGCTTGCTATAACAAATAAAATGGATATTAACGGAATCATAAATATAAATAAACCGTCAGGCATCACTTCCCATACTGTAGTGGGAAGAGTTCGACGGTTTTTTGATTGCCCCAAGGTGGGGCATGGCGGGACCTTGGACCCTATGGCCACAGGAGTGCTGCCAATCATGGTAGGCACCGGGGTAAAGGCTAGTGAGTGGCTTGCCGGTGCAGATAAAGGGTATATAGCAGGTATAGCTCTCGGCATTGAAACCGACAGTCAAGACTTGACCGGAGAGATTATACGAACCCACGAAGGTCCCCTACCCTCTTATGAGACTTTTGAAACCGCTGCCAAATCCTTTGTCGGCGAAATAATGCAAACTCCCCCTATGTACTCAGCAATAAAGAAAGATGGTAAAAAGTTGGTGGACTTAGCCCGTCGCGGTATTACCATAGAGCGGGATAAACGAAAAGTCAATATCTATTCTCTAGATACTTTTAGCGAAAACGGTGATTTGTATTTGAAAGTCTTTTGTTCAAAAGGAACCTACATACGGACCCTTTGTGAGGATATAGGCAAAGCCTTAGGCTGTGGTGCAGCGATGAGCTCGCTTATAAGAATTAACGCCGGACCCTTTAATATAGAAGAGTCGATAGAACTTGATAAGCTGCTGGACCTAAAACCGGAAAAAGCTAAGGAGTATGTTGTACCCACTCAGTTTCTCTTCACCCACTACCCGATATTAACCCTTCCCGACTTCTTTGAAAGACTCTTTAAAAATGGAGCTGCCATATCTCTAACAAAGATTAATTTGTCAGCTTTGGTCGGAGAGATATACCGGGTTAACGATGCAAATGGTTTTTTTGCTCTCGGAGAAATTATTACTTTAGAGGGAGAAAAACACCTCAAGGTGAAAAAGTTCTTTTGACTGCTGTTTATTTACTTTAAATGAAATCAAAAAGCTGCCAAAAAAAGCCGAAGCGTAAATGCTTCGACTTTTTGTTTTGTTGTTTGGATTAATCGTTACGCCTTCCTCTGTTGAGCATCTCGATAATATTGTTGATATCGTCTTCGTTTTGTTCGTCGATTGTGGTCTGAACGGATACGCCCGATACACCGGTTGCTTGCGCTGCGTGGGCTGCCTGTCTCTTAACATCCGCCTTCTTTTTGTTGTGATCGAATCCGGTGGCGATGAGAGTAATCTTCATCTCGTCTTCGAGGCTTGCGTCAAATGCTGCACCGAAAATAACCTTGGCATCAGGTTGTGCCTCTTCGGTTATCATGCTTACCGCGCTGTCTATCTCTTCGAGTCCGATATCCGGGGATGCCATAATGTTAACAAGTATACCCTTAGCACCGCTGATATTGGTCTCAAGCAATGGGCTGGACATTGCCATCTTGGCTGCCTGCTCTGCCTTATCCTTGCCCTTTGCGTTACCGACACCCATGTGTGCCAAGCCTGCGTCGCTCATTACTGCAGAAACGTCTGCAAAGTCGAGGTTAATAACAGCTTCGATAGTTATAAGCTCAACAATACTCTGAACTCCTTTACGCAATACATCATCTGCCTCCTGAAAGGCGTTGAGGAATGTAATCTTCTTGTCGGTTAAAAGCTTTAACCTTTCGTTGGGTATAACTATCAAAGAATCAACGTATTCCGAAAGCTTATCGATGCCGGACTCTGCCTGAGTCATCCTAAGTCTTCCTTCGAAGTTAAAAGGCTTTGTGACTATGGCTACAGTGAGGATATCAAGCTGCTTTGCCAACCTTGCAACAATTGGCGCGGCACCGGTACCGGTACCACCCCCCATACCGGCGGTGATGAATACCATATCGGCACCCTTCATGATATTGGTAATGTCTTCTATGGACTCGTCGGCAGCCTTCTCACCAAGCTCTGGGTTGGAGCCGGCTCCGTGGCCCTTGGTTATTCTTTCTCCGATGGATATCTTGGTAGGCGCCATGGATTTTACCAGCGCTTGAGTATCTGTATTGATGTTAATAAACTCAACATCGGGTAATTCAAAAGACGATATCATGCGGTTGACAGCGTTGCCGCCACCACCACCAACGCCTATAACCTTAATCACAACCTTGTTTGTGTTTTCAAATAC
>CAZFVM010000086.1:0-6012 GCA_964522305.1 uncultured Oscillospiraceae bacterium | reverse complement strand
TGATTACAGTTTTACCGCCAAGATGGAGGAAGAGCTGGACAAAATCGAGAACAGACAAACCGACTATCTAACGGTTGTTAGGGAGTTTTACACGGATTTCGCCAAGCAACTCACCTTTGCGGAGGAAAACATGGGCAGTGAAAAAATAGAGCTCGAAACAATAAAGACCGATTTCGAATGTGACAAATGCGGGGCTACTATGATTGTTCGGGAGGGAAGATACGGCAAATTCGCCGCCTGCCCCAACTACCCCGCCTGCAAGAACACCCGACGATTGGAAGACCCGGCAAAAGACGAAAACGGAGAAGAAAAGCCGGAGGTTATAGCGGACAAAAAGTGTCCCAAGTGCGGGTCGGATATGGTGCTGCGAACAGGGGCTTACGGCGACTTCTTTGCCTGCCGCAATTATCCCGAGTGCAAATCCACCATGCCCTTTTACATCGATACCAAGATAGCCTGTCCGGAGTGCAACAGTCGCATACTTCAAAGACAGACCAAGACAAAAAGAATATTTTATTCCTGTGAGCGCTATCCGGAATGCGGATTTTCGGTATGGGATATCCCCCAGGATAGGCGTTGCCCGAACTGTGATGGTATTATACTCAAGAAAAAGACCAAAGACTTTTACTATTGCCATAAACAATGCGGATATACCGAGGGTACAAAATAATCATGAGAACAAAAATCGTATTAGACATAATGAGCGGAGATAAACCTCCGGAATTGTTTGTAAAAGGTGCGGTAAAAGCTGTAGAAAGACTAAATATCGAAGTCATTTTGGTTGGAGCCGAGAAGTGCAAAAAGACTTTGAGCGATTTTTACACCGGGGACAGAATAACCCTTGTCCCTTCTTACAGTGTGGTGACAATGGAGGAAGACCCTTCGGTTGTCCTAAAACAAAAAACAGACAGCTCCATGATGATCGCTGCCAACCTGCTAAAAGAAGGCAAGGCAGACGCCTTGGTCAGCGCAGGGAACACCGGCGCTCTCTTTACAATCGCTTCGTTGTTAATCCGTAGGGTAAAAGGCGTCAGGCGAGCAGCATTAGGTACAGTAATCAAGTTAGAAAACCCCTTTATAATGCTGGATGTCGGCGCAAATACCGATGCCACACCGGAGATTTTGTCCTCCTTTGGCAGAATGGGACATTTGTATGCCAAGGATGTACTGGGAATCGAGAACCCCAGAGTAGCCCTGCTCAACAACGGGAGCGAAGCAGGTAAGGGAACAGAGTTATATATAAAGTCCCACAATCTGTTGAGTCAAGACGACACAATCAACTTTATAGGCAACTGCGAAGGAAGAGACCTGCCGGCGGACTATTGCGATGTGGTAGTCTGCGACGGGTTTACCGGCAATGTAGCCCTCAAGGTAATGGAGGGCATGGGTTCTTTTATGAACAGAAATATCCGCAAGATTTTTAATTACAGTATTATTACCAAGCTTGCCGGACTCATAACCAAGAACAGCACCAACGCACTAAAGAAGCAACTCGACCACAAAGAATATGGCGGTGCACCTTTTTTGGGTATAGCAAAACCGGTAATAAAAGCCCACGGAAGTTCCGACGAAAAGGGTATATATTCCGCAATAAAACAAGCAGTTGCTTTCCATGAAAGCGATATTATCAACAAGATGTCTGCAGGTATCTTAGAAAACAACTCGGGGTCAGCCAATGAAAAACAATAACCTGTTGCGTCCAATCAAGGATTTGGAAGGTATTATCAGACACAAATTCAAAGACAAGGGTTTGTTGATGACAGCCTTGACCCATTCCTCATACTCCAACGAGATAAAGCACAAGCAAAAGATAGAATGCAACGAGAGGTTGGAGTTTTTGGGGGATTCGGTTCTTTCCCTTGTCACCTCGGATTTTTTGTATAGCAATTACGAGGGTCAAGACGAAGGTACTCTGACTCGCATTAGGGCAATCATCGTATGCGAAAACTCCCTTTATGAGTTTGCCGTTGATATAGGGCTTGGGGATTTTTTGTTGTTGGGACACGGAGAATTACTCTCCCAAGGCAGAAAACGCAAAAGCACCTTGGCAGACGCCTTTGAAGCGGTTATCGCCGCTTTGTATTTGGATGGCGGAATCGCAAAGACAAGGCAGTTTTTGCTCCCGATATTAAAGCAAGCAGCCGACAAGGCCGTTAGCGGTCTTATAGAAGATTTTAAGTCATTGTTGCAAAAGATAGCACAGCAGACCCCGGAAGAAATTCTCGAGTACAAGATGATAAAAGAAGAAGGTCCTCCCCACGACAGGACATTTACCTTTTCCGTTTATCTCAACGCCAATTTACTGGGCACCGGGACCGGACCCTCAAAGCGGGAAGCTGAGCAAGAAGCAGCTCGAAGAGCTTTGATATTGCTGGGTGTTATAGATGACAAAATATAAAAATATCCCCTTCTTTATCCCCCATTTGGGATGCAGTCATAATTGTGTTTTTTGTGCCCAGGATAAGATAACCGGCAAGACAAGGGACGCAAAGAGCCTTGCCGACGAGCTGGCATCTTTGCGACAAACAATACAAAGAGCGTTGCCTACCATAAAGGAAGGCTCTGTTATAAAGCTGGGGTTTTTTGGCGGCAGTTTTACGGGGATAGAGCGAGAAAGGATGCTCGCTTTGCTACAGACAGGACACGAATATGTAAAAACCGGCAGGATAACCGGTATAAGAGTATCCACCAGACCGGACTTTATAGATACAGAGACACTGGATATTTTAAAGAGATATGGTGTTTTAGATATCGAGCTTGGAATCCAAAGCACGGACGACCATGTGCTAAGAGCTTCGGGCAGAGGTCATACCGCCCAAGAGTCCTATGACAGCGCAAGATTAATCATCAACCATGGGTTTAGCTTTATAGGTCAGATGATGGTCGGGCTACCCGAGTCTACTATTAGAAGCGAGATACAAACCGCAAAAGCAATCGTAGAGATGGGAGCAAAAGAAGCACGGATATATCCAATTGTAGTCTTTGACAAAACACCGCTGATGGCTATGTTAGAAGATGAGCGCTATCTGCTTCCCTCCGGCGAGGATTTGATTTACCGCAGCGCTTTATGCCTCGATGTGTTTGATAATGCGGGAGTTAGAGTTATTAAGATTGGGCTCCATGCCTCCGAAGGCTTAGCCGCTGCCAAAGGGGGAGCCAACCATCCCGCTACCGGGGAGTTGGTAAAAGCGAGACTGTATGAGATTAGGATTTCACGGTTATTAGAGCCTCTTAAAGAAGCGGCGCGTTCAAAAAATGTTGTTATAAGCATCAAAGAGTCAGATATATCCAAGCTAACCGGGCACGGCGGCAAAGCATTAAAAAGACTCAAAGACAAATTTTTATTAAACAACATAAAAGTCCTTGAAGACGACTTACCTGAGTTTTCCCCAAACATCAAAATTTTAGATTAAAAGGAATGAACAGATTTGCGACTAAAATCAATAGAAATGCAAGGATTCAAATCCTTCCCCCAAAAGACAAAGATAAACTTCAATAGCGGTGTTACCGCAATCATAGGACCCAACGGCAGTGGAAAGTCCAATATTTCCGATGCCGTAAGATGGGTATTGGGAGAGATGAGTTTGAAGAGCCTTCGGGGCAAAAAGATGGAGGATGTTATATTTAACGGTGCGGGTAACATCGCCCCATCCAACTACACCTCTGTTTCCCTGACCTTGGATACCGAAGAGGAGTTCCACAACGCCCAGAGCCTAAGAATAGAACAGACAATCGAGGACCCCGAAGCCGGAGCCGATACCAAGAACGTCGGCGAGTCCATGAGCCTCGGGGATAACAAAGAAATAGTCATAACCCGTAAGTATTATCGCAGCGGAGAAAGCGAATATTACATAAACAAAACTCCGGTCCGCCTAAAGGATATTTACAATATTTTCTATGATACAGGTATCGGCAGAGAAGGATATTCGGTTATTGGGCAAGGTAAAATCTCTGAGGTTTTATCCCAAAAAGGGGATGAGCGTCGCAGTATTTTTGAAGAAGCCGCAGGCATCAGCAAAATTCGTCACAAAAAGGTAGAGGCAGAGCGAAAGTTAGAGAGTACCGAGGCAAATCTCCTTAGAATTAACGATATTTTGGGAGAGGTCTCCGGCAGAATAGGTCCCTTGGCAAAAGAAGCACAAAACGCCAAAGAATACCTGACATTATCCGAAGAAAAAAAGGGTCTGGAGATAACTTTGTGGTTGGACAGAATCGATCAAATCAAGACCGAACTATCCCAGGTTACCGTCCAGTATAATATGGCAAAGCATGAATATGAGCAGAGCGAACAGGCAGTTGACAGGTTAGAAAAAGAGATTGATGATACCTATGACCATGGATACGAAATTTCGAAATTGGCTGCAGAGACAGAAAAAAAGCTTATGGAAGCCATTAACAAAAGGGGAGAGCTCCAGGCAAAGAACGCAGTATACGAAACAGATATTCGACATTTCACCAAGGTAATAGAAGACAACAAAGATAAGATAAGTCAGATAGATTCTCAAATCAAGATAGAGACAGAGCAATTAGACAACCAAGACCGGGAGTTAGTGACTGCTACCACAGAGTTTGACGTTTTTTCCAAGAATGCGGATGCCGAGTATGAGCAGTATGAGGCGATACGCAGTAAGGTTGTCAGCAATAGACAAGAGTACGAAAACGTTTCCGAAGAGTACCAAAGAATTCAGGACAGCAGCCTTGACTATAAGACTCACCAGACAAAGATTGATACCGAGATTTTAATGTCCGAAGAGGCAATAAAGCAGGCTTCCGACAGGGTATCAGAGTCAAAGCAAAGAATTAATGACCTGGCTGTTCAAAAAGACCAAGCCGCTTTAAAGGTTAAGGAATACGAAGACAAAATCGCCGAGATTTTTAATATCAAAACTCAGTTAGAACAAAAACTCCAACAGTACGACCAGCTGATAACCGAGTCAGACAAAAAGATAAACCAAACTGCTACCGAACAAACAGTAGACAACCAAAGACTCAAGCAATTGGTGAGAATGGAGGAGCTATTCGAGGGATACAGCGACAGTGTAAGAAGGATTATGACCGAGGCTAATAAAGGTACCATATCTGTTAACGGAACCCCGGTCAAGGTCCACGGAACCCTTTCGTCATTGATATCAACCAAGGGTGATCATGTAATCGCCCTCGAGACCGCCCTTGCAGGGTCTGCCCAATTTATAGTGGTAGAGGACGAAGAGGATGCAAAATCGGGAATCTCCTACCTCAAGGCGAATAAAGGGGGCAGAGCCACCTTTTTGCCCCTAACCACGGTTATGGGCAGAAAATGTGATGTCGAAGATATCAAGGATTTGCCGGGGTATATCGGAATCGCCTCCGAGCTCGCGGAGTACGACAATAAGTACACCAATGTCATTACCAATGTGTTGGGGAGAACGGTTATCGCCACAGACTTAGAAAGTGCGGTGACCATAGCCAAGAAAAACAATTTCAGGACAAGAATAGTCACCTCCGACGGTCAGGTAATCAACGCCGGCGGCTCCTTTACCGGTGGCTCTTCCGCCCAAAAAGTCGGACTACTCACGAGAAGCGTGGATATAAAGAATCTACAAAAAGCTATAGACAAAAGAGAAACCCTAATAACAAAACAAGCAAAAGAACATCGAGAATTAATAGAGTCAAGGGAAAAGACAAAGGCTTTATTCCTGCAATCCGAGGGGGAAATCCGAGAGACAGAAGCATTGCAAAAGGATATCTCCACCGGTCACAACGCCCTTTCTGTTAGGTTGGAGGAAGAGAGAACTCGGCTCGCCGAACACGAGAGACAAGAGAGCGAAAGCCTCAGCAAAGTCGAGACTCTAAAGACCCACAAGTTAGACCATGTAAACACAATACGCCAAGACGAAGAAAAGCTTATGGACTTAAAGACAAAGCGGGAAGAGTGTCTCGCAAGTCTTAGGTCGGCAGTGTCCGAAGAAGAAGCTTTCGGAGAAGCGGTCAACAAAACCCGACAGGCTCTTTTTGAGAAGCGATCTGCCCTCC
>CAZFVM010000085.1:0-6014 GCA_964522305.1 uncultured Oscillospiraceae bacterium | reverse complement strand
GAGCTGCTACCATACTGCCGTAAATCTGACCTGCAGTCGGTTCGTCCACCAAGATCATAAGTGCTATCTGGGGATCTTCTGCCGGCGCAAAAGCAATACAAGAGCTTACATAAAAGTCCCCATCTTTATCCCGCTTTTCGCTGGTTCCTGTCTTTGAAATTATATTATATCCGTTAACATTGGCGTTGCTGGTGGAATTGATCAGAGCCTTTGATATAATGTCGCAAGTGTCTTTTGACACTACTTGACGCGCCTTCTCAAACTCAAAAGTCTTAATGGTATTACCTTTACTGTCTACCAACGCCTTTGCTACATGGGGGGTTACCAAATAACCGCCGTTTGCTATTACGGATGTCGCTCTCAGGTGTTGTAGCGGATTTACCTTAAAGGTCTGTCCAAAAGAATAAACCGCCAGCTCTACCATCTCAAATTGAGTGTTTGTAGTCTTATAATAAATGGATGCGGCTTCTCCCAAAAGATCGGTTCCGGTAGCGTCGGAGTACCCAAAAGCATCAAAATACTGTTGAAAAAGTCTGTTGCCTACCTTTGAACCAATCTGCACAAATGCAGGGTTGCAGGAATGCTGTAACGCTTCTTCAAAGGTTTGGTTACCGTGGGAGCCTCGTATATGGCAATGAATCCTTGCGTCTGCAACAACTATGGAGCCACTACAATGAAAGTTTTCTCTTTCGGTGATAACGTTTTCTTCCAATGCCATGGCAGAGGTTATTATCTTGAATGTAGAGCCGGGTTCGAAAGTCTTGGAGATTATTGAATTGTCCCACATCTCATATAAAAGATCAGAAAAATACTTACCTTTATCTTCGTCGGTACCTGAAAAAGCCTCGAACTTTTTGCTATAATAATCGGACAAGACATTATAGTAGTTTAAGTCAAAATTTGGGTATAAAGCAGCCCCCAAAATCTCGCCGGTGTTGACATCCATTAATACACCGGTTACCTGACCCAGCGGCTTATTAATTGTATAGGCTTCTGCCAAATATTTCTCTAATATGGTTTGGACGGTATAATCTAAGGTCGTCACCAGGTTTTGCCCGTCTTCTGCTCCTATAAAACTCTCATACTTAAAGGGCAGCGGGTTGCCCATGGCGTCAGTCGCTTTGACTACTCTGCCATTGGTTCCGCTAAGATATTCGTTGTAAGAGTACTCCAAGCCTGCCAGTCCTAAGTTGTCATCTCCGACAAATCCAAGGATGTGACATGCTAACTCTTCGAAGGGATAATATCGCTTGGTATCTTCCTCGAGGTGAATTATTTTTTCGAGCTCAAACTCAGCAATAAAACTTCTGACCTCTAACTCCTCGGCATCCTCTATCGATTTTTTTATAATCTGGTATTTGCTGTTTTCATTTAGAAACTTAAGTCTTATCTCGTTTTTGTCTATTCCCAGGATTTCGGACAGGCCGTTTACTATTATGTTTATCTGACCTTTGTCCTCCACATCAAAGGGAGAAACAAAGACATTGTAAACGGTGGCGCTAACCGCCAATTGCTTATAGTTCCTGTCATATAAAGTGCCCCGCTTTGCATATATGGCTGACTCTCGAGTATATTGATTGAGCGCCATGTTCTTATATTCACCGCTATCAACTAACTGTAACAAAGCTAGCTTGTATACAAGGAGGGAAAATAGCAACGTAACAACAATAGCCCAGATTGCGGACCTTTTGGTGTTTTGGCTTGTCTTGGGTTTGTTCTTGCTTGTTCGCTTCAAAATTATCTAACCTCTCCGGAGAAATTGCATAAAAACAATTTGCAGAAATAATAAAAAAATAGCCTTCAAATCTTTTTTATCCGGCTAAAATGGGTACAATAACAATCAATCATATTACCCATACAATAAAGTGCCCAAAAAAGACCCGGAGGCGTGTATTATCGGGGAACGCCCTTGGGCAGCCTCCCGCATATGCATATAATTACTTATCTTGAAAACTACTTAGTTTCGGAGTAAAAAAACAAGGTAAATGCTTGTTTTGATGTAGCCGGACAACATAAAGTAAGATGCCACGTATCACCGGAAATGTTCAAATCTTCCTATCCTTTATGTTAAAACAAAAATATAACAAAAGTATGTACATAACCAAAGGCTTTTACTTCAAAAACCCAATGATTACCTCACCCATACCGGTCAATAAAAACCCAAGACCGCCTTCGGCTCCATCATCATACTTGATAATCTCACTTTTGTCCGGAGGAAGCAAACTTACATATTCCCTTGGTAAGGTCTCGGACTTTACCATTCCTAAAGTGTTGACGGCATAATCTTCTACAAAGATAATCTTGTCTTTTTTGTCAAGTTTAATCCCTAAGTCATGTTCGTCTTTTCTGAGTCTGGTAACCTTTGCCTCCAAACGGGCAATATCGTTGCTGTACTTATCTATCTCAGCGTAATTCATCATCATAAACAATACCAAAACAACCAGTATCAAGATAGTGAAAACAACTGAGGTGGGAAAGGGCTTTCTCTCTTTGTTACGAACTGTTATAATCTTCGGAGCCCTAATTGCCTTCATTCCGCTACGGGCTTGCTTCTTTGCCGGAGATGTTTTGTTGGTGCGTCGGATTTGGTTTTGGTTTTTTTGTCCGGCTGTATTCACCGCAAGATTCCCTTTGGAAGTACTTAAGGACCCGGTGTTTGTCTTTACCGGTTTGTCGGTATGCGGGGTGACTCCATTGCCTGCTCTAACCGACCTTTTATCCGCGGAATAGTTATTGCCTTGTTTCATCTCGCATCCTTTCTTATTTGTGTCCTTTGTTTGATTAAAAATGTTAAACGATTTTTTCCGCTACTCTTAGCTTGGCACCCGCGGAACGACTGTTTTCGGAAATTTCCTGCTCACTTGGCTTGATAACCTTCTTGTTTATTAGCCTTATCACCGGATTATTGCCACAAATACAATGGGGAAAAAAGGAAGGACAAGTGCAGGGGTCCGCCAGATTGGCGAAGGTGGTCTTTATAATCCTGTCTTCTAACGAGTGAAAGGTTATTATTGCGATTCTTCCCTCTTTCTTAAGAGACGCTACGGCTTTTGTAACCGCACCTTCTAAAATTCCAAGTTCGTCATTAACTTCTATTCTAATTGCCTGAAACACCCTCTTTGCCGGGTGACCACCCCTTCGCTTTGATTGTGCAGGGACAGCAGATTCTATTATAGCCACTAACTCTAATGTAGTGGTTATCTCTTTGTCTTCTCTGGCGCTAATAATCCTTCTTGCTATTTGTCTGGAATATCTCTCTTCGCCGTATGTAAAGAAGATGCGAGTAAGATCTGCCTCGGGGTACTTGTTTATTATGTCGTGAGCTGTCTTTGATTGGGAGTTGTCCATCCTCATATCCAAACGGCTGTCTCTAATATAAGAGAAACCTCGTTCGGGAGTGTCCAACTGATGGGAGGAAACCCCAAGGTCCATTATGACTCCGTCGATTTGCTCATGACCTAATTGCTCTAAGACCGATTCTATGTTGGCAAAATTATCTTTGACTGTTATCAATCGACTGTCTTTTATGGTTTGCTCGGCGTTTGAGATTGCACTTTCGTCTCGGTCGATTCCGATAACCAAACCTTTATCGGATAGCTTGTCCAATATCAAGCGGGTATGTCCCCCGCCACCCAAAGTACAGTCACAATATATACCTTCGGGATTAATATCTAAATTATCTATTATTTCTTTGTGTAAAACCGGATAGTGGATAAATTCCATGGCATTAAAAGTCCAATTCTTCCAGCTCTTTTATTATCTCTTCGTTAGTGATAAACTCCTGCTCGTTATCCCATGCCCGGGCATCCCATACCTCTAAGTGGGTTCGATTCCCCACCACCACTACTTCTTTTTCGAGACCGGCAAAGTCACGATGCATTTGAGACAGGATTACTCTCCCCTGCCCGTCCAAGACAGATTCATATGCGCCGGAATAAAAGTATCTTCTGATTCTGCGTTCTTTTGCTAAGGGAAGAGCGTCTAATTTCTCGGTAAACTCCCTCCACTCGTCCATTGGATATATAAATACGCACTTATCCAAGCCTCGGGAAAGCATGAACTTGTCTCCCAGATTCTCCCGTAATTTGACGGGGATGAACAATCTGCCCTTGGCATCCATGGTATGTCTATACTCGCCATAAAACATATTAGCCCCGCCTTTCTTAGGTATTTAGTGCTATTTTTTGCACAATAATGGGAAATCGTTCCTTTATGCTCCACTTTTCACCACTTTTATGTTCTTATTATAATATGAGAATTTAATTTTTGCAAGGGATTTTTGAATTTTTTTCACATTATTTTTGAATCAACTATGTATAGACTCTCGAGGGACGAGAGACACAATATATAGTGTTTTGTTGTTGTTTTACTTTCAAAAAAACAAGGTTTTGGCGTTTTATTTGCGAAACAATCGAGGATTATCAAAATTTTTGCTTGTTTTTTGTCATTAGGGTTGAATAAACAAATGTTTTGTGATAATATAACAAAGCAATAAATGAACAATGCCGATTAACTGATTTTTTATCGGAAAGGAGAAATATATGGCTATTTTAAATGCGAACCTTCGCGACCTTAAATCAAAGGGTAAGCGCTTGAGGAGGGAGGGGTTGATTCCCGGTATCTTGTTTGGCAAGCATCTGGAAAACTCTATTCCTATCCAATTATCGTTAAAGGATTCTAACGCTTTCTTAAAAGAGAATTCTGTTGGATCGACTGTGGACCTGTTTATTGACGGCGAAGAACATATGGCGCTGTTGAAAGATATTTCCCGCACACCCGGATCTGCAAAGCTTGAGCATCTCAGCTTCCAGGCAATGGTTGCAGGAGAAAAGGTAAACAGTGTAGTAAGGATTGAAATCGTTAACGAAGATAAGGTGGACGGTATAGTATTGCAATCTGTATACGAATTAGCTTATAGAGCATTACCTAAAGACCTTGTTGAAAGAATAGAGATTGATGTTGCTTTGTTAAACATTGGTGAGAGCCTTAACGTAGGCGATCTGGAAATCGCCAAGAACGAAGCGATTGAAATCCTGGTAGCTCCTGAGATTTCTGTTCTGTCTGTTGCCGCACGAAAGGTTATCGAAGTAGAAACCGATGAGGCTGACGAAGAGACCGAGAGCATGGACGAAGAGACCGAGAGCGAAGAAGAAACAACCGAATAACGAGCTTAATTGCACAAAAAATCGCAGAGAATTTTTCCCTGCGATTTTTGTTTTGTTTGTATTTTGTTTTTGAATAAAGTTAAAGATTGTTTTTTTAGAAAGCTAATACCCTAAAACCAAGTACACATATGAAAAAAGTTACTTTTTTCTAAATCTATCGAAGAATGACTTTGACTCGCTTTGCTTGTTACCCCGCTTTGATGCCTTGTGGGAACCGGCAGCATCGCTGCGCACTATCACAGCGGGAGCAGACTTTTGGCCGACTATCGTAATCTTCTTTTGCGGCGAATCCGGTGCTGCAACTTTAGACTTCCTAGGTCTTTGCGGTTGGGGCATTGGCTTTGACTTGTTTTGCTCTCCGTCCGGCTTTTGCCCTTGAGGTCTTTGGGGTTTTGGTTGACTTTTTTGTTTTGGCTGACTTTGAGTCTGCCTCATAGGTTTGGAACTCGCCTTTGGGTGTTTCTTCTTGTTGGATTCCAGCCAGGCTGAAATTTCATCTTTATGTTGATTTAGCGCATCTGCATCGGGTAGATCTGACTCGGAAATTAACATCCCCACATGCTCTTCGATTTCGTAAAAACTGTAAATATCGTTGTTTGTAACAAAGGTAACGGCGTGACCACCCTGCCCCGCTCTGCCGGTACGCCCGATTCTATGTATATAGGCATCTTTTTCTACAGGTACATCGTAGTTAACAACCAAAGACAAATCATTGATATGAATCCCCCTTGCTGCAACATCCGTGGCTATTAAGATGGAGAATTCACCTTTTTTGAATTGATTCATGGTGCGCAACCGGGTGTTCTGGGGTACATCTCCGTGCAAAACACGGGCATTGTACCCTTTTCT
>CAZFVM010000084.1:0-6079 GCA_964522305.1 uncultured Oscillospiraceae bacterium | reverse complement strand
AGAACCAACGACCCTTGTCGTTAGGTTCGAGCGGCAAAACGATTTCTTTGATTGATTTAGTGGCTAAAAACCAACGACCCTTGTCGTTAGGCTCGCCCGAGATTCGCTTTCTTATGATTAATTCACTGGTTAAGGGGCTTTAACAAAACAGCCGGAAAGAAAAATATTACACAAAACGCTATTGAATTCAGACAAAAAAAACTGTTTTCAAGGGCATATATATCATTATGCAAGGAAGTTTGCCGAATGGGGAGCTGATTTATTAAAATACGACTTTGGTTATCCCGCTCCCGGCGGTGACCCCGTGATAATGTTCCGCAGAATGGGACAAGCCTTGAGGGAATCCGGTAGGGATATAATCTTTTCCGCGGTGATATCGCTTTTTGCATGATAAACAAAGAAGACAGTCCAAGGGATGTACCACTTTCTTGGGAACCCTGCGGTTGGGAAGTATCCGATAGGATTTCATTCAGGGATGTGACGAACAACAAAGATTATGGAGTTTTTTCCAACGGTGGGACCTTTGTGACCGTTGAGCCCCACAGTTGTATCGTCTTAAGGGGAACAAGACTGTAATAATTGTTCAAAAACATAATAATAGGGATGGCAAACACCGTCCCTTTTGTTTTACACTTTCGGTTTTTTCGAGTTGTTTTGATATAGATAGCGATTCAACAATCCTAGACACATACAAAGCAGGGAAAAAACCCCAAACTTTCAAAGTTGATTCACTGTTTAACTTCCAATGCAAATTCAAAAGCAGAGTTTATTTTGGGAAAAAACAATCCAGTATAAAAAGATACAAAAAAACCCCCGGGGTTGAAATAATAGCAAAAATATGATATAATGCTCTAATAAAAATGTCAAGATAAGGAACAGTTTAATGTTCGGATATATAAGGCCTGTACAGGGCGAATTGTTGGTACGGGAACACGAGCTTTACAGGGCTACTTATTGCGGGTTATGTCGCTATAGCGGCAAGAACTTGACCCACTTTTCCCGTTTTTTGCTCAATTATGATTTTGTTGCCTTGGCAATGCTAAGGTTGGCATTGTCCGGTGAGCAACCCGTGACCTGCAAAAAGCGGTGTCCCTACAGCACCAAGAAGCGAAACACCCTGATTGCCGACGACACTTACGCCCTTACCGCTGCGGCGTTTGGGATACTGACATTTTATAAAGTTATAGATGACATCAATGATACCAAGGGGTTTAAACGTTTTTTATACAGATTAGCACTTCCGTTCTTTCGCAGAATCAAGAATAAAGTCCAGGGCTATGCAGAGTTGGAAGCAAAGATAAAAGATGCTCTTCACCGTTTGAGCGAGTCGGAATCAGCAGACAGAGTAAAGTCCCTCGATGAGGTAAGCGACCATTTTGCAGATATAACAAGGTATATCGCCTCCTACGGCTTAGAAGGCAAAAATGCAGCCATTGCTTCCGAATGTGGTTACCATATCGGCAGATATATTTATCTAATCGACGCTTTGGACGACTTGTTTGAGGATAGCGATAACTCTGAGTTTAACCCTTTAATCTCTTTTTACGGTACTGTTGATGCTGTAATATCACACCTCGATGAAGTCAAAACCACAATTACAGACAGTCTCAACGCTTTTTCCGGCGCCTTTGGTTTGATAACCGTCAGCAGAGACCCGGAGCGAACCGATGACTACGATAATATAATCTTCAACATTTGTGATCTTGGAGGACGTGCTGCACTCAACAAGGTGTTGTCCTCCGAGGGTTTTACAAAAGCTAAGGAGCTACATAGTGAGAGATCCATATAAGGTTTTGGGTGTTTCCCGCACTGCAACCGAGGATGAAATAAAAAAAGCATATAGAGACCTTGCCAAGAAGTATCACCCTGACAACCATATAAACAACGATCTTGCCGACCTCGCCGCCGAAAAAATGAAAGAGATAAATCAAGCTTACGAAACACTAACGCGTAAAGGTTCTGCAGGTCAATCCTATGACTACACCTCCGGGCAGCAATCAACCACCGAAGAGGGCCAGCTTTTTGCCAGGATAAGGTTTTTGCTCAATAACAGGCGCACCGTAGAAGCCCAGACCTTACTGGAGAGGATGGGACAATCCGAGCGAGACGCCCAGTGGCATTTTCTTATGGGTCATGCTTTATATCAACAAGGCTGGTTACAAGACGCTCGCAAAGAAATGGAGACCGCTTGCAGGTTAGACCCCTACAATCAAGAATACCGTATAGGATTAGAAAGACTAAACCGAGGTTCGGAACATAGCCCTTACTTTTCCGACAACAAGACCGATGTTAAGTTTTGTCGCGGTTGTTGCAGCGGATGTGATATTTGCACCTTATTATGTGCTGCGGATTGCTGTTGTGAGTGCTGCGGCGGAGATTTAATAGCCTGTTGCTAAGTCATTGCTTGCTTTTTACTGTTTTGGAGTGTTTATATTGAAGGAACAATCTTCACACAAAAAAATAGCTTTATCCGGACTTTTATCCGCAATTTCTGTTATAATAATATTTATGGGTTCTTTGTTTCAGACTTTGGACTTGTCTGCGGCTGCCATAGCAGGGTTGGCTGTTTTGTATGCAATGATAGAGCTAGGGACAAAATATGCAGTACTGATATACGGGGTTACCTCTTTGTTGGGACTTATCCTTTTACCATATAAATCTCCGGTTATGTTTTTTGTCCTGTTCGGTGGTATATACCCTATAGTCAAGCCCTATCTTCACAGGATAAAGAGCAAGGTTCTCACTTATGTCCTCAAGCTGATTTTTGCCAATATATTATTTTTCGTCATATATTTGACGGCTAAACATATCCTCGGGTTACCCGATGACTTTGTTGCTTCAAGTTCGAACATCCCCCTTGTAGGGACACTGCTCTTTGCAAACATTGTGTTTTTGGTTTATGACTTTACACTTGACAGGTTGGTTATAATGTATATGGTCCGGGTTAAAAAACAAAAATAAAACTAAGCATATCAAAAGGAACTATCTATGATACAGAGTATGACAGGTTACGGCAGGCACAAAGAAGTGCTGTCAGGCAGAGATATCATGTGCGAAATAAAGGCTGTTAACAGCAGATATCTCGACCTAAACATTAAGATTTCCCGCATGTTTGCCCCTTTCGAGGACAGAGTTAAGCAGTTTGTTTCGGACCGCCTCTCTCGGGGCAAGATAGATATTTATGTTTTTGTCGATAATTTAGAGGGGGAGAAAGTAAGCCTGTCTCTAAACAAAGAATACTTAGAGGGTTATCTCCAAGCACTAAGTGAAATCCGCGCAGATTATTCGGTGGAAGGCTCTGTAGACCTATCAACAATAGCGGCAAAGAACGAAGTCTTTATAGTGCGAAAGGTCGAAGAAGATCTTGAGGCAACCTGGCCGGACATAGAGTCTGTCCTGTCCAACGCCTTCGACCAATTTGTAGCAATGAGACAGCGGGAAGGGGAAAAGCTAAAGGATGACATAATGTCAAACCTCTTAACTCTCAAAGAGATAGCCGATAAGATCAAAATCAGAGCCCCAATCGCCGTAGAAGAGTCAAACCAAAGGATAAAGGAGCGAATAGCGGACCTCTTAGGGGACATAGAGATAGAAGAATCCAGGCTTTTGACCGAGTGTGCAATTTTTGCAGACAAAACAGATATAAACGAAGAGCTAACAAGATTAGAAAGCCATTTTTTACAGGTAGAAGAGGTATTGTCAGACGATAAGCCTGTGGGGCGAAAGCTGGACTTCCTCGCCCAAGAGCTCAATCGCGAGATAAACACCATCGGTTCAAAGGCAAACGACACCGGGATAGCAAAGCTTGTAATCGACGGCAAGACAGCCATTGAGCGTATACGGGAACAAATACAAAATATCGAATAAGGAGCGACTTTGTATGAAGCTTGTTGATGTTGGACAGGGTAATTATGTATCGCCAACCCGGGTGATCGCCATTGCAAGCCCGGATTCTCTTCCCATGAGAAGGCTTATTCAGGATGCCAAGAGCATCGGCAGGGTTATTGATGTCAGCGGCGGCAAGAAGACACAAGCCATTCTAATAACCGACAGCGAGCATATAATCCTTTCGGCACACACTACCCAAGAGTTAAAAGAGAGGTTTTATGGCGATGGAGACCGTTAAAGAAGGTAAGCTAATAGTGGTTTCCGGTTCCTCGGGAAGCGGAAAGGGCACGGTTTTGAACGAGCTGTTTACCCTCGGGGAGAATTTCACCTATTCTGTATCCCGGACCACCCGCACCCCCCGTGTCGGAGAGAAAGAAGGCAGAGATTATTTCTTTGTAGACCGAGATAGCTTTATTCGAGATATCGATGCAAATCGATTTTTGGAATATGCGGAATATTGCAACAACCTATACGGCACCCCTCGCGACTTTGTGGAGTCCAAGCTCAAGAGCGGTATCAATGTGATATTAGAGCTCGAAGTCAAGGGAGCTTTTCAGATAAAGTATCAGTACCCCGAGTCTGTTTTGGTATTCATATCGCCTCCCAGTTTCAAAGAGCTAAAGACAAGACTAAAGGATCGCAAAACCGAGAGTTACGAGGTTGTAAAAGCAAGGCTTGATATCGCAAGGCGAGAGACTGAGCTCGCATCGGAATACGACTACATCCTCATAAACTACGATGGCAAAGCTATCGAGACCGCAAGACAAATAGTCGATATTGCCAACGGTCGTCACAAGAGCAACATAGACAAGCACGAGTTTATCCAATCTTTCCTACAAGATAAGTAGGTTATAAATACAAACAAAATATGTTTACATAATTAAGGAGACTACACAATGCTTTATCCCTCTTTAGAAGAATTGACCAACGAAGAAGTCAATCGTTACAAACTTGTAATTGCCACAGCCAAGTTAGCCCGTTATGTTACAGAAAAGGCAAACGAATCCAGGGAATACGCAGAAATGCGCAAAGAGCTCGAGCGCTTTGGTAAGGACACCAAATCCGAGATAACTGCCGATGCAGCAAACGACAAAGCGGTATCCGTAGCTATCAAGAAGATAGCCGACGGCGAATTCAAGATACTGTAATACAATATGAGCCACCCTTTCGTTGAGGTTTACATACTTGATATACCTTACCACATAGACAAAAAGTATGTATATTCTATTCCCCCTCACCTCCGTGACAGGATAAAGAGGGGCTCTATTTGCGTTGTTCCTTTTGGGTATGGGAACAGAGAGAAGAGCGCAATAGCAATAGAGTTTGTTGACGAACCGGAGTACGCGAATCCCGACAAGATAAAGCCGATAAACGATGTTATGGACTATCCCATCACTGTTCCGGACGAGCTTATCGAACTGTGCGTATTTATGAAAGAGCGTTTTTTCTGCACTTTTGGGATGGCGATGAAGAGTGTTTTACCCCCGGGTATCAACATTAGCACCTCAACGTTTTATTCTGTCACCACCGATTTTTTACCCGACAACTTTAACGAAGTTTCGGGGATTTTACACAACTATATCAAGAGCAAAAAAAAGGCTTCCGAAAAAGACATTCTCGGTGAGTTTGGCAAAGAAAGCGAGAGATTGTTATCCTCTTTGCAAAGACACGGTGTGATAGAAAAGCACAGCGAAGTCCAGGAATATATAAGTCAAAAAAGCCAAAAATATGTTCGCTTGACCATAGAGCCGGACGAGGCAGAGGATTTGGTAGACAACCAAGGGGAACTGACGCCAAAACAAAGCGAAGTGGTCAACCTACTCATTATCTATCCCTTAATAAGTCAAGAGGAGTTACAACGGATAGCCGATGTTTCTTCTTCTGTTATCACAGCTCTGGTCAAAAAAGGAATTTGCGAGAGATATGACTACCGCATCGAGCGAATCCCCTATGAAGATACAGATATAGAGTCAAAGCCCGGACTGGTGTGCCCCCTGACCCCCGAGCAATCCCAAGCGGTAACGACAACCGGTGAGCTAATGGCGACGAACAGTCCAAAGGCTGCGTTGTTGTTTGGGGTTACAGGCAGCGGAAAGACCAGGGTTATTATCGAGACGGTGAAACAAGCCCTTGATAGCGGAAAGACCGCAATAGTCTTAATCCCTGAGATCGGCTTAACCGCCCAGGCGTT
>CAZFVM010000083.1:0-6196 GCA_964522305.1 uncultured Oscillospiraceae bacterium | reverse complement strand
CTTCGGTATTCTGCCCATTCCTAAGTTTGCAAAAGAGCAGACAAGTTATTTCAACGGCATCAATATCTATCACTCTACGGTGCTTGGGGTCCCCACCACCAATATGAGTGACTATGACGCAACCGTGTATCTGTTGGAAGCTCTGGGATATTACAGTCGGTTCACCCCGGGGTCGGTCAGTGTTATCGACGCTTATTATGAGATAACCCTAAAGCTTCAGGCCATGGACGCCACCGAAGACGAGGAGATGCTGGACCTAATCTTTGCCAACCGTATGTATGACATCGGTGCCATATTCAACTGGGGCGGGAGATTGCTGGATGTGTATAGCTATGTGATGCGCTCGGGCAACAACAACTTTGTATCTCACTTCGAGTCTATAAAGAGCGGTGCAGAAGAGGCAATGAAGGATACAATAAAAGCATATCAAAGTTTGATTACATAAAGGGATAAACAAAACAAAAAGGCCCACTTTTGGTTGGGTCTTTTTTGTCTCTCGCAATGCCCTTTTTGGGGGTCTAACATCAGGTTTTAACACTTTGGATACAGTTTGACAGATATACGGGGCTGTGATATAATATTTGTGCAAAAAACAACGCTTTTCGGGAGGTGAACAGACCATGAGACTAAAGGAAATCTTTGCCGACCGCGAGATATTTTATTCCTATTATAAGGCGGAGGACGGGGAGTACTTTAAGGACGGGGACAACCTTTATTTTTATCCTGCCGATGATCCGGACGCCGAGGTTGTTGTCGCCGAGAAGGTCAACTCCTGGCAGGTTTTGAAGAACGGTAATGCCATCCTCAACTACCAAGGCGGGGAGACTTATCAGAACTACTTCGCTTTGCTGACCAACCGAGGCAGACTTATTGCTGAGGGCGGGTTCTCGCCGGACAACCATTTGGTTTTTGTCAGGGGCGGTCAGGTACACAAGCAGCCCATAGACGGGGAGCCCGAGGTGATTATTCAGCGACGGGTGACCAAGGCGACCGTAGTTTTTGGCAATCATCGCATTCATGTGGCGACCACTATTTCGGACACCGATTTGATTTATGATATTATCTATGACTATGACGGGAACTTGCTGGAGGAAGAGACCAGAGTCTCCCTCAAGAACAGCTTGTTTGAGGCGGTATGGTACGGGCTATGTGAGCAGTCTGCCTTGGACGAATACATCGAGCTCCAGACCCACTACCCCGAGAAAGTCGCAGCTCTCCACGAGACCCACAGGGCAAAGACCCCCGACCCGTTGACCTATGAAGATATAGAGCGACTGGCGACGGCTTTGCGGGATTATGATATCATAAGCGAGCCGGGTTATGATTATTACACACGGCTAAAAGACTTGTTTGACAATACCGGGGTCACAGATATCGAAAAGCCCTTGGCAGTTGTCTTGACCCACGGACAAAGCGGCAAATATGTAAGGAAGAACTCCCGTTTGGTCACGGCAAAGCTTGTGGATATGCTGACAAGTGTGGCTAAGACCCAAGGGGACGCGATGTTTGTCCGGACCATCAACAGTACCAACGGTACTGCCAAGGCGCTGGACCTGCTTTTACCCGAAGAAGGGGACGAATAATTGTTTTTTTTGATTGATTATTGAGGGGTGGTTTGTTGTGAAGACCTTCTTTGTATCCACAGATGTTAAAAAGACCATACGAATAATAGACGAATCCATAACTCGGGGCACCATTACCGGGGTGTGTATCGATATGTATACCATTAAGCATCCCGACGGCGGGAGCTGCATGGTGTTGTCCTATGAGAAGCGGCAATACCGGACCGGAGGTAAGCGCAGGAGTTTTGTTGTCATCGTAGACGACTTCGAGTCCAAGACCCGGGTACATATAGGGAGCAACTGCGGACGCCGTCCGCTAAGGCCTGTGAAGCGACTTACCGGTAACTTCCCATTAGCGGTTTATAACGGGCTGCACAAGTATATTATCGACTGATAACTAATAGACAAAAAATGCTGTGGTGTTTGAGCTCCACAGCATTTTTTTGTTGATTTATAATATCTTTATTCTATGACCACCAGCCCATATCCGGAGAAGGTGTCGCCGGGGATGGTCAGGCGCAGGGTGTTGTTTCAAGAATAGGTGTTTTATCCAATTCCTCAGTCGGGAACACTTTAGTCGTGGAACCATTCGCAATAGATAAGAAATTAATTCCAACGCCATCATATATAGAAACTTCAAACAAGTCTGTGAATCTTTCGAGATCTGTGAAACTGGTATTGCCACCCATGATAGAAAGAATATAGTCTTTATCTGTATTTACAGAATAACCGGGGATATAGAAAACCGATTCGGGATAAAAACCGTCATATGCAGTAGAATCGCCACCAACAAAACGAATCGCTTCTGCTCCGGTAAAAAACGCCTGGGGAGAAGACAATACCTTCAAACGGTACATAATAATCGCATGAATATCTTTTTCGACTTTATCACGGCCATGATGAGAAGTTATTTGTATTCCAACTTCTCGTTCTTCAACAAATGGAAAACGCCCAGCTACTTTGCTGATAGATGAAACAGATGCAAACCTGGGAAGGACTATCTTATCATATAAAAAATATATACGAATTGAGTCTTGAATGATAAAGTACACTTCCTCTGTACTGAGGGAATGAATCACTTCATTATCATAATTGCTACGCCAAAAATTATTCAAATATTCTGTTGAGATTACTTTGATGTTTTTGCCATCATCGCTTATTTCATACATGGCATCAAACTTTTTATGCAACTCTGTTTGAGCTAAAGGCGCATTTTCATTCATGATTATGTTTCCATCAATATTGATAATATCGACATCTTCAATATTATGCTGTTTTGCACCGCCATAATCCGAGGCAATGACATGCATGCATCCCACTAACAATAAGACAGATGTCAAAAGAATGGCTGTAGCTAAAATGTAAAACTTATAATTCCTTAATATCATTTTAATACCTACCTTTCAAGTAAAGTGCGTCTTAATCTTGCGACTATATTGTGCTATATGCATATTGCCAACCTATCTTCGACTTATTGTCAACTTGTAAAAGTGACAAATATTTTTGTTCCTTTTCCAAGCTCTGATTCAAACTTCAATGTGGCATTATGAGTTTCGACAATTTGTTTGCACAAAGCCAACCCAAGTCCCGCGCCGCCTTCGGTACGGGAACGGGATTTGTCGGTACGATAAAAGGATTCTGTGATATGCAGGAGCTGTTCCTCGGTCATGCCCTTGCCGTTATCCTCAACAATTGCCTGACCGTCAGCACATGAAAGTTTCACTTTACCACCGGTTACACAAGCTTTGATAGCGTTTTCGGTGAGGTTATAGAACAGCATAGAAAGCAAGGTTTCGTTGCCATGGACTTTCATAGGCAAGGAGTCGCAGGTAAGCTCTACTCCTGCATTCTCGGCACGCAGCTGCAGTTTTTCGAAAACGTCGGTAAGAACTCCACCGATATCCGTATCGGTCATTTCAATTTCGTTGCCACGAATAAAAGCACCGTCAAGCAGAATTTCGGATATCTTTTGCAATCGCTCGGACTCGGATATAATGTATTTTACGGCAATGTGGCGGCGTTCCTCGGTGGTGTTTGCTTTTTCGAGATATTCCGCATAGCCCTGAATACTAGTAAGGGGAGTACGAAGCTCATGTGCCATATTGTCAACCAGCATTTGTTTGCGCTCTGCCTCTTGTTCAAGCACTGTCATCTGCTCATTTATTTTTGAAATCATAGAATTAAAACTTTTTGCAAGAAGCGTAAACTCGTCATTACCTTTTTCTTCGGCAGTGACGGAAAAGTCGCCTGATTCTATGACCTCTGTTGTCTTGCGGAGCTTCTCGAGGGGGCTAGACAACTTTTTTAGAATAAAATACAGACAACCGGAAAGAAGCAAGGAAACACCGATTGCCGTGAGTGTATAAGTAACCATCAAAGACTTAAATTCGGAGTCCAGTAATTCCACATTTTTTGCAAACACCATCACATATTTGCCGTCGCAGATTTCGGAGGAGATCACGATATGGCGCTTGCCATCAAAATCAATATGCATCAAAGCGTTATCGTCTATTTCGTAGTCATTGGCAAAATTGGAGTATACCATGCTTCCGCCCTCTTCAAATGCAAGATACAATCCCTTGTTGGCGTAATGGGTTCCAAAAGATTGCATAAGCAAAGACGGACTTGCATAGCTGTTTGTTTCGTTCATATCTTTGTAGTCGCGCTCGAAAGACATTGCAACATAGTATTGCTCGGCGCTCACGGCGGTTTCGGTAGACTCGACATTCTTTTGGTAAGTATATACAGTGAGAGACAAAACGCCTATATTAAGACAGAGCAAAAATAGCACAAGGGTAAATATGTATGTTTTTTGCCAAAATCTCATTTTCATATCTCAAACCTATAACCGGTCTTATATACAGTTTGTATTCTTTTTGAAATTCCTAATTTTTGGCGTATTCTTTGAATATGCACATCAATTGTGCGAGAATCACCTTCATAATCAAAATCCCAAACAAGCCTCAATAGCTTCTCGCGAGATAATGCAAGGTTGCGATTGTTAATCAACGCTTCGAGGAGATCAAATTCTTTTGGCTTTAACTCTACCTCGTCACCTTTTTTGAAAACACGCCGACTATCAAACTCAACTCGCACATCATCAAACTCGAACACCTTTGATTCTGCTTTTGTTCTTCTCAAGACAGCTTTTACTCTTTCTACCAACTCGATAATATTAAAAGGTTTTGAGATATAGTCATCCGCACCGAGGCGAAAGCCTTTTATTTTGTCTTTTGAATCAGCTTTTGCAGTAACAAAAATTACCGGAGTTTCCTCGATATATTCCATTATTTCAAATCCGGAATACCTTGGTAACATCACATCCAATATAATCAAATCATATTTGAGTTTAAGTGCTTCTTCAAGACCGGTCTCTCCGTCGAATACTTGATAGCACTCATATCCGACAAGCTCAAGATTCATTTTTATTAAGTCATTTATCGGCTTTTCGTCTTCAACTATAAGTATTTTAGCCATAGAATCTCCTCCACACCAATATAGGTACCTTTTGCAAATATCTTTTCGCTTCTTGCGGTCTATTCATTGAAAAAGGTTATTCCCCCTTATATCGACTTTTTTAGGTTTTGAATCACTATAACACTTTTCTTACCTTTGTTCTAATTATATCTCTTGATTGTTGCCAAGTTGTTGCTAAAATCACTGATGCCAAAAACACTAATCCTGCTTTTTTGTGTAAGTTCTACTGAGCATGATAGCGATATTTGATAAAATAATTCCCTTGTTTAATATGTATTGCTTGGCGTGCAAAAAAAATGCTGTGGTGTTTGAGCTCCACAGCATTTTTTTTGTTGATTTATAATATCTTTATTCTATGACCACCAGCCCATAACCGGAGAAGGTGTCGCCGGGGATGGTCAGCTTTAGGATGTTGTCTTGTCGCTCGTATGTCACCGGCTTGCTGCCGGCAAACTCCGGGGACAATAACCAGACGAAGTTGATATGCTTGTCGTAGTTGTTGACCGTCACGGTAAACTCGGGGAGAGTCGGCGCCCCGTCTGTAAAGGACGGAATAGGGTCTTTTGTGGTCCCGATAGAATCGGTCTCGGGCAGCATCCCCGCGGTGTTGACCAGATGGATAGTGGTGGCGCTCCCGTCCTTGGAGGTGTATATGGTGGGGATTATCTCCTCATTATCTATCTCAAGGGTCCTGCCCTTGAGTAACAAATTGAGCAGCTCCCCGTTGTTTGCCCGCATGTCCGGCAGTACCGAGGCGTCTACCGGGGTGTCTCCCCGGGGCCAAATTGCCGCTTGGATGGGGTTGTCGGAGATGTCGCCGGGGTGAAGGATGATATCCCCTTTTCCTACCCTCTCACATACCGCCAAGGGCTCGTCGTTATCCCCCCGGGCGATTACTTTGATGTCTTCGCCCTCGGTAACCTCGATGACAAACTCGCTCTTTGCCTTGTCAAACACCCGGCTCTTGCCCTCAAAGCTCAAAGTCTCGTTGCCCTCGTAGCCTTGGGGGATAAGTCTGGACGACAGCCCCAACAGCTCAAGCCCTTGGCTTGCGGGTCTGGGGTTTGCCTCGTCGTCGGTCTCGGCAAACTTGCCGATTATGATAAGCCTGCCGCCTTCCTCGGCGTAGGTGCGCAGCTTGTGTATCTCGTGGTCGC
>CAZFVM010000082.1:0-6210 GCA_964522305.1 uncultured Oscillospiraceae bacterium | reverse complement strand
GATATATGATTTTTATGCCATGCGGATTTTGGTAGACACCGAGCTGGATTGTTACACGGTATTAGGGATTATTCACGAGAGTTTTAACTCAATACCCGGCAGGTTCAAGGATTATATTTCCACACCAAAGCCCAACCTCTACAGGTCGTTGCACACAACGGTTATGGGCAAAGAAGGTATCCCCTTTGAGGTTCAGATAAGAACTTGGGAGATGCATGAGATTGCAGAATACGGTTTGGCAGCCCATTGGAACTACAAGACCGGCGAGCATCCCCAACTCTTAGTAGACCAGAAGTTACAGTGGATACGCACATTGCTGGAGACCGACAAAGATACCGATGACCCCGACGAGTTTTTCAGACCCCTAAAGGTGGATTTGTTCGAGGACGAAATATTTGTTTTCACCCCCAGGGGGGATGTGGTTAACCTTCCTGCAGGCAGCACCCCGATAGATTTTGCCTATGCCATTCACTCGGAGGTAGGCAACAAGATGGTGGGAGCAAAGGTCAACGGAAATATCGTAACAATAAGCAGTATTCTCGAGACCGGGCAAATTGTAGAGGTGTTGACCAGCGCCTCTTCAAGAGGACCCAGCAGAGATTGGCTAAATATAGTCCGTTCCGGTGAAGCAAAAAACAAAATCCGCCAATTTTTCAAGAAAGAAATGCGGCCCGAAAACATTATTGTTGGACGCTATGAGATAGAAAAAGAGTTAAAACGATTTGGACGCAGCTTCACCGAGGCACAAAAAGACGAAGTAGTAAAGAATGTTGCCAACAGAATAGGTCTGGCGGAGCCGGATGACTTGTACAACAACATCGGTTATGGCGGGATGTCGGTTTCCAAGGTTTCCGCTCGGTTAAAAGACGAGTTTATTCGGATAGTATCCCCCTCAGAACAACCGACACAAGAAGAAAGCATAGTAGACAAGACTGCCCGCCATGAGCGAAAAGGCAGAAAGATTACCGAAAGCGTCATAGTGGACAGTGTAGCCGGTATGACGGTAAAGTTTGCCAAGTGTTGCAACCCCTTACCGGGAGACGAGATAATTGGGTTTATCACCCGAGGCTTTGGGGTCTCTATACACAAATATGATTGCATCAATGCCCAAAACGGTCTTTCCGACCCGGAGCAAAAAGATAGGTGGGTAGTGGCATCCTGGTCCGAGAAGATCGACAAGAACGTTTTTGGTAATTTCTCTGCCACTTTAAATATATATGCAAACTACACACCTAAGATTATAGCGGATGTTTCTCTGGCGCTTAGCGATATGCGGGTCGCCGTTACATCCATAAGCACCCGAGAAATACAAAACGGCATGATAATAACCGCAGGAATAAAATGCAGCGGTACCGACCATCTAAAGAATATAATGCAAGGACTAAAAAAGCTAAACAATGTAAGGGATGTTGAAAGAGCAACAGGATAATATTTTTGCGAGGATTAGATGAGAATAGTTGTTCAGAGAGTAAAGCAGGCAAAATGCATAGCAAATCAAAAGATAACCGGCAGGATAGACACGGGACTTTTGGCTTTTGTGGGAATAGGGGAGGAAGACACTCCCGAGGACATAACAATTGGGGCAGAAAAGTTAGCCAACCTTCGTATTTTTGAGGATATAAACAATAAAATGTGCCTGTCTGCCGCCGATGTCGGCGGTGAAGTTTTATTAATCCCCAATTTCACCCTTTACGGCAGCGTGAGACACGGAAGGCGTCCGGACTTTACCGCTTCAGCCAAGGCAGATAAAGCGCGGGAGTATTTTGAGGCTTTGGTAGAGCAGGTTTCAAAGGTAATACCTACCCGGATAGGTGCTTTTGGTGAGCATATGGACATTGTTGCAGAGAACGACGGGCCGGTTACAATTATTATAGATACGAAGTTATTATGAGACTACATATAGATAACAAGACTCCATATATGAACGACTATTATTTTCAGACTTTGTGCTTGCTGTATTTTCCCGGAGAAAAGTTCCCGACAAGCGGAGATAATAGCCAAAACGCAGCGAGTTTCCACTTGGAGGAACAATCCTTTGGGGACACATTTTTTTATAGAGCAAAGGTTGTGTTAACGGTGGGAGCCCGGAGTGAAAGCGGGGAGTTTTCCTCCCGAGACTATCAACCGGTAATAGAGCACACCGATGAAACAATAGCGATGATAACGGTGGGAAAGGCGTTTTTGACTGCCGGTGAAAAGCTGTTCGGGTTTTCTCTCCCCTGGGGTCACATAACCGGGCTTAGACCGGTTAAGAGAGCAAAGTATTATCTTGACAAAAAAGTCTCAGCCGAGACCTTGGCAGCCCACTTTATAAATGACTATCATGTTTCGGCAGAAAAGACAGATTTGTCCATACGGACTGCGACCCTGCAAAGTCGTATTATAGATAGTCTGGCGGATGACTTTTGTTCCCTTTATGTTTCAATTCCTTTTTGTCCCACCAGGTGCAGTTATTGTTCCTTTGTTTCTTATTCAAACAAGAAACTTTTTGACCTTATACCTGCATATCTGACAAAGCTAAAGGACCATCTTACCCAAACCGCACAGATTATAAAAGCTTCGAACTTATCCTTAGGTGCCATCTATGTCGGCGGAGGGACCCCTACAATTTTGGACACAGGACAAATAGGAGACCTGCTTTCCCATATCGGCAACTCCTTTGACCTGTCAAAACTAAGAGAATATACTTACGAAGCAGGTCGCCCTGACACGGTAAACAAAGAAAAACTCAAAACAATCATAAGCCATGGGGTTGACAGAATAAGCATCAACACCCAGACCACCGACGACAAGGTGTTACACAATATTGGCAGAAAGCACACAGTGCAAGATTTTTATTCCGCTGTTAATGCAGCTTCAAGGTTGGGATTTAAGTGTATAAACAGCGATATAATTGTAGGTCTACCCGGGGATACAGTCGCGGGGTTTGACAAGACTTTATCCGATATTATCGATTTGGGATTTCAAAACATTACAGTTCATTCTTTAAGTATAAAGAACTCCGCTCAGTTAAGACAAAACCCCGAGAGCCTTTACGACCCGAGAGGGGAGAGTGCAAGAAAGTCGGTATCGGATGCTTACAATGTTTTAACTGGCAAAGGCTATGAGCCCTATTATCTTTATCGGCAAAAAAGCACGGTGGGAAGCGCGGAGAACACGGGATATTCTCTCCCGGGTTACGAAAACATATATAACATAGTCATGATGGAAGAACATTCCACGGTATTTGCAACAGGTGCCGGAGCCATCACCAAGCTTGTTTCCAAAGACAGAGAGGTTATTGAGCGGATAGCTTATCCTAAGTACCCCTTCGAATACCTCGATAAAGATTCCGGGACAAACCCGGAGCAAGTATACAAATTTTTCTCAAAGCATCATTAAGCGAAAGGAGCCTATATATGCAAAACAACATAAAAAAAGCCATAATAGCAGCAGAGCGCGAATATGAACAGATATTACAAGAACAAGCGGAGGTTATTTTTGCCGACAAGGAGATAAAGCTTGTATTGATTACAGGAGGCTCCTGCGCAGGCAAGACAACTACCGCCGAAAAACTGACCAAAAAGCTCAACGAAATGGGGAGAAAAACCCATATAATCAGCCTGGATGATTTTTTTCGCAACATAACGGATGCCGTGTTTTTAGAAGATGGAACCCAGGACATAGAGAGTATAAACAGCTTGGAAGTAGGCTTGATAAAGGAATGCTTTTCTAAGTTAGTAGGGGGAAAGCAAGCAGCAATCCCCAAGTTTTCTTTCATAACCAAGATGAGGGAAGAAAACCACAAGCAAATTGTATTACAAGAAGACGACATCGCGATCGTCGAAGGTCTTCATGCTCTAAACCCGATTTTGTTAGAGGGCTTGTCCATAAACTCCAATGTATTTAAGATATACCTTTATACCGATGACGGGGCAAAGGGCGACCCCAGGTTTTTGAGACGACTTGTCAGGGACTACAACTACAGAGGTGCAAATGCCGAGCTTACGTACTCCCAGTGGGATTATGTGTTGGCTCACGAGCCGGAATATATCGATCAATTCTCCGACAAAGTCAATATTAAGATAAACACATATTTTGATTACGAAACCGGACTATTTGCCCAAAGCGCCATAGATATTTTAAACCGGTTGCCGGAGGATAATCGACACACTCCCCATGCAAAAAGGACCATTTCCCGTTTGTCCAAGGTGCCCCCTGTTTTGCCAAGCCATATACCGACAGACTCGTTGATGCGGGAGTTTATAAAAGAATAGCATCTTTTAATTTGTATAGTTTACCTTCGTTAGAATAGGATTACATAATGTCTATTAGTGATACAAACAAAAACCAACAAAAAAGCTTTGTAACCCAAGCGGTCATATTGTCCTTATCCGGATTTGCTGTCAAGATAATAGGGGTTGTTTTTAAGATACCTTTAGCTAATGTTTTGGATGAAGGCATGGGCATCTTCAATGCTGCTTATTCCATATATGCCATGTTATTTATGATTTCAACCTCCGGGCTCCCGGTGGCGATTTCCCGTATGGTTGCGGGTTCGGTACAAACAGGCAAGCACACCGAGGCGAAGAAGATTTTCAGAACAGCATTAATCGGCTTTGGGTTAATAGGGATTATTTGCACCTTGTTCCTGTTTTTCTTTGCCGATATTTTTGCCGAGTGGTCGCTACACAAAGATGCAGTGTTGGCAATGAAGGTTATTTCTCCCACACTATTTTTTATTTGTGTGGTCTCGGCTTACAGGGGATATCATCAGGGCACACGAAACATGAACCCCACGGCGATAAGTCAATTCATCGAGGCGTTTTTTAAGTTGGTGATTGGGTTGGGAGCAACCATCTGGGCACGCAAAGCAGGTTATTCCTTGGCAAGCCAGGCAGCTTTTGCGGTCTCGGGGGTAACCGTTGGTGCTTTCCTTGGATTGGTTTTTATGGTCATTTACAGTCTTTTAAAAAAACCGGATGTTCAAGCAAAGCAAGACACTTCTGCTATGTCTACCCGCTCAATAGCAAAGAACCTGGCTATAATCGCCCTGCCGGTAACCATAACCGCTTCGGCTATATATCTTTCTCAGTTTATAGACACCCTTCTTATTAAAAAGATATTGGTAAAAAACGGCATGTCGGATGGCGCAGCAGGCTCGTTATATTCCGCTTACACAACCTTAGCAATCCCCATAGCCGACCTTTTACCCTCCACCTTGGTTTATCCGATATCCATAAGTATTTTGCCTGCGGTTGCCGGAGCAATCGCCGCTAATAATAACAAAGAAGCCGATAATTACATGCACTCTTCACTGCGAATCAGCGGGATTATTTCTATCTTCGGAGGATCGGTACTCTTTGCTTTAGCGCGTCCGAGTATCGCCTTGATATATGGGGTAGAGTGGGGCAAAGAGATAATGTTGAGCAACGGTAACACGGTATTGCCGATAGATATAGGAACAAGAGCGCTTGGGTTACTGGCGATAGGGGTGTTTTTTATATCCCTCATATCCACCACAAACGCACTGCTACAAGCTTTGGGTAAGAGCTTTTACCCTATGATTTCTGTGCTAAGCGGCGTGGTTTTGTTGGTGGTGGCAGAGGTGATACTCCTCAACATCGAATCGGTGGGGATAATGGCAGCCCCCATAAGCACCTTGCTCTGTTATTTTCTGACCCTGGGTCTCAACTTTTACTTCCTGAGCAAAAAGACACAACATCTCAATTTGTCCCTTATAAAACTATACAAAAAGCCTTTCTTCGCCTCCTTAATTGCCGGCGGGTTTGCCTATGGTGTCTATAAAGCGCTATATTGGCTGTGGAATCATTTTTTGGTCATGTCACCTGATCGCAGACTGCCAAGCCTTGTTATTTTGATGATTGCAGGTTTTGGCTCAGTTTTTGTTTATGCGCTCACGTTGCTTTTGATAAAGGGCATACACAAAGAAGAGATTTTACTGCTCCCCATGGGCAGAAAACTTTTGCATTTTATTGAAAAACGGGGATTAATATGAGTATAAAAGCATCTCTTATTGATAAATTAAATAGCGGCGAAACTAATAACTATACCTTTGAAGACTTGGTATCTATTATGGAGTTGCTCAGAGGGGAAGATGGCTGCCCGAGGGCAGCGGTTCTCCGAGAAATTCGCTAAAAGAGGATTAATATGACTATAAAAGCATCTCTTATTGATAAATTAAATAGCGGCGAAACTAATAACTATACC
>CAZFVM010000081.1:0-6226 GCA_964522305.1 uncultured Oscillospiraceae bacterium | reverse complement strand
TTCATTTTCTTACCTCTACTTTTTATTATTTGTGTACTATTGTAAATAAGGTCGTTCAAAGTGAGGCTTGTAATATGCTACCGCTAAGTCCACCACTAATCCATAACTCCTTATCCCTTCTTTTTGTCCTTGGGAGGTGAGTAACGCATTGTTTAGAGTCCCTGTCACCTTAGAGGTGGTGGAGCTCCTATACTTGTCAAAAAACAAAGAAAAGGCCGTGTACTCCCCTCTGACTTTTTGGGAATAATGGTTTTTATAAAACAAGCTGTATAAATCCTTGTCTGCCTTGTACAGTGAATTCATGAGATAGTTTTGGATGGACACATAGGCGGAATACTTGATATAAGGGTCGTCGCTTTCCATACATACCAAAAATGCCACGAAGTTCGCTTCTTCCTCCCTGGATATTCCCCGTTGATGCGCCATCTCGTGTGTCATGGTAAAGGGGAGTATAAAGTCGGGGTAGTTGGTATTGATGTTTGCCTCCCCTGTGATAAAAGAGTAAACCCCGGAAACATGGGTGTAAGTAAAGGGCTCGGACAAAGCGATAGGCTTGGGGGTTGAGCCATAGCCGGAGATGTAGTCCGCATCTTTTGCATAGCACTTATATGCAGCGTTGAGCTTCTCTACCAAAGTATCATAACTATAGGGCAAAACCGAAGACCCATCGTATCTGTAATCTACCTCATCTATGTGAGGTGCCAACAAGTCGGATACCAATACCGCTGTGTCATACAGCTCCTCGGCGGAAACATCCTGTTTTGTTATCCCTATATTTTTATCTAATGGGTATCTGAAATATCCGGGGGCAAAGGAGGCAAAAAACAAGGAGGCAATTATAAAGATAGCGGCAATCGGGGGCAAGTTCCATCTATAATGCTCGTACTTGTCCACCTGCTTGCCTATGGCGCGCCAGGACAAAACAACATATACAATCAAAAAAACAGGCAAACACAATATTAACAACTCGGTTAACGAAAAAGAGAAAAAAGAAGTGACGAAAGTCAACCCCGCTCTAATCCAGGTTGCGGGATATCTGGTCCAAAACTCTGCGAACCCGGGGGAAAGCCTGGACACTATATAAACCGCCAGGGAAAGCAAGAATATCCCCCCCGAGACCAAAAAATACCCGGACAAAAGCCCCCGAACTCTAAGCTTTTGCTTGAAGCCGGCTTCGTGCTCGGGAGGGGCTTGTATGCTGTTGTCGTCCTCTTGTGGTCTCGGAGTGGTCATGTCGATATGTTCTTGTTCTGTCTTGACCTCGTCCTCGGTCGACCCTGCCTTTTGGCCGTGTTCCATTGTTGTCCTCGTGTCTTGTCAGCCTATTACTTTAGACCAGCCAAACTCATCCTTTATATCTCCGTATTGAATACCTGTTATGTTGTCATATAGCATCTTGGAAACTTCACCGATTTTGCCTTGGTTAATCTCCACTACCTTGCCGTTCCAGTCCAACTTGCCCACCGGGGAAATAACAGCGGCGGTACCGGTGCCGAACATCTCCTTTAGGTTGCCGTCTTCGGCTGCTATAAATATCTCTTCCATAGATATCCTGCGCTCGGTCACCTTATAACCCTTGAATTTTAGTAATGAGATAACCGAGTCCCTGGTTACTCCGGGCAATATACTTCCGCCCAGCTCGGGGGTTATAATCTCATCGCCGAGGACAAAGAAAACATTCATCGCTCCGACCTCGTCTATATATTTGCGCTCAACTCCATCCAACCAAAGCACCTGTTCATACCCTTTGCTTGCTGCTTTTTGCTGGCCTATAAGGGACGCGGCATAGTTCCCACCTGCCTTGGCAAAGCCGGTCCCGCCTCTTACAGCTCTGACATACTCGCTCTCTACACAGATGCTAACCGGGTTTATCCCTGTGGCATAATAGGACCCAACCGGACTTAGTATAATCATAAATAAATATGTTTCGGACACTCTGACTCCAAGGAATGCGTCGGTAGCTATAATAAAGGGACGGATATAGAGAGAAGTTCCGGGCTTGTCGGGAATCCAGTCGCGTTCGATTAAGACAAGCTCTTCTATTGCCTGCAGTGCGTCCTCGGGGTTGACCCTGGGGATGCATAGGCGATCATTGGTATTGTTCATCCGCTCTATGTTCTTTTCGGGGCGGAACAATCTAACTTCGCCCTTGGAATTCTTATATGCCTTGAGTCCCTCAAACATCTCCTGACCGTAATGAAAGACCATCGCTGCCGGAGAAAGAGATATATCTGCATAAGGAACGACCCTCGGATCATGCCAGCCTTTCCCTTTAGTGTAGTTCATTATAAACATATGGTCGGTAAAGTAGCGACCGAACTTAAGTGAATCGGGGTTTGGCTTTTCCTTTAGAACTTTGGCTTTTGTGAATGAAATATTCATGGGTGTCTCCTTATCCTTCGCGGTAATTATGATAAACACATCACCGTAATATCCCGATTATTATAATATAAAACCCCAAAATGTGCAACCGCTATATAATAAATAAAGGTATAAAGCAGGAAATATTCTTCTCGTTAATATCAAGTTCATAGTTAGAGTTTATTATATTTGCGATATTGATATATCGAAAGGAACACCTATTTTGGAATCACCTACTGATAAGAATTTCATTGATACAATGAAGAATATATCCCACAACTTTTTTACCAAGAAAAGATACCGCGGCACTTTGGTCTCTGTTATGATATTTTCTATTATCCTGACAGGGCTTTTTGGTGTCTTTGTGTTTTCTGAGCCTTCGGTTTCTGATACCGAGGAAATGGCGAAAATAGAGCAAGAAGATAATTTTTTAGAGAATCTTGATTTGTCCCCCGAAGATGAAGTTTGCGAGCTTGAAGCCTACGGACTTTATATAGACGGGGCTTTTATTGCGGCTTTGACAGACAAGGGTGAGATAGAAGACTCCTTGCAGTTGCTTATCGATGCCAAGCTTTCCTCCCTTCCTTTACCCGAGGCAAAGCAGGTGCAGCTTCTCAACGAAGTAAGCATCAAGAAGGGCTGTTATTCTGTTGAACATATTACAGACAAGGCGCAGTTAGAGCGATTCTTGGGGATTGAAGACCGGCTTTCCTACACTTTTGAGATTAACAGCATTAACGGCGCTTATATAGACACCGACATATCTTTGTTAGTTAATTGTGAAGTGACAGAGGGTGTGGAGATACCCTATGAGACCCAGCATCTTACCTCTACTTATCTGGACAAAGGGGATATAAAGAAGGTCATGTCCGGCGAGAACGGACTGGGGCTTGCTGTTTTTGATGCAGTATATATCAACGATGAGCTTGTACAGAAAAACTATGTCGATACCGAAGTAATAAAAGAAGCCACCCCCGAGGTGTTCGAAAAAGGAACCCGCAACCCCAACAAGGTAATCGCTTCTTTGGGTATCCTCGGATTACCCTACGACGGTAAGATAAGCTCGCCTTACGGCAGACGGAGCATGGGATATCACTACGGGCTGGATATCGTAGCAAAGAACGGTAACTGCTACGGCGACGATATCTATGCAGCGGAAGACGGTGTTGTTATCTTTGCCGGAGTCAACGGCGGATATGGTAACAATATCAAGATAGACCATGGCAACGGCTTGGTTACCCTTTATGCTCACCTATCTTCCTTCTCGGTCCGGGACGGAGATGTGGTCAAAAGAGGGGATGTCATCGGTCAGATAGGCACCACCGGTAGAGTCACCGGGCCTCACCTGCACTTTGAAGTGATCTACAAAGGGGAAAAGATGGACCCCCAACTATATGTAGAGATAAGATAACTCCTTTTGTTGTGTTTTATAAAAAGAGGACGGCAATAGTTGTTCTTTTGAGAATGGGCGGTAATAACCGCTCATTCTTTCATTTTTGTTTTGTGTCAACCTATTTTATAATCAATAGGTTGACATAAGTTTTGTTGACGGTTATAATCTTATTCTCACAGACATTTCTTTACAGAGGGTAGCGGAGGGGAAATCCATGTTAAAACACAAAGTGTTGGATGCACTGCGAAAGAGCGGTGAGTCTTATATCAGCGGCAGCTTGTTGGCGAAAAAATATAAGGTATCGAGAACCGCTGTCTGGAAGGCTGTCTGCCGCTTGCGAGAAGAAGGGTATGTAATAGAGACAAAGCGCAAATCCGGCTATATGTTGGTCAGGGATATCGACGAAATCACAGACAAGGCTATAGCCTCTCATCTTACAGGGAGAGCGAAGAATTTACGAATAAAGGTAGTTGATACTACCCACTCCACCAACAACGACCTAAAGATAGCCGCAGCCTCGGGGGAAAAAGAAGAAGTTTTGCTGGTTGCAAAAGAACAGACCGGGGGCAGAGGTCGGATGGGCAGGAGCTTTTATTCCCCTACCGGTACCGGAGTGTATATGTCTGTGTTGTTGCGCCCGGAGCTAAAAATCGAAGAAACCATGTTGCTCACCGCCTTAGTCGCTGTGGCGACGGCGTCTTCCATAGAAGACATCACCGGTAAGAGCCCGTTGATAAAGTGGGTCAACGACCTTTATCTAAATGGCAAAAAAATAGCGGGGATACTGACCGAAGGGGGAATCGGCGGTGAGACGGGCAGACTGGAATATGTGGTGGTAGGTGTCGGAATTAATATTGTAGACAGCCCCTACCCAACTGAAATATCCGACAGAGCGGGGTCCCTCTTTGGCTCTCGGGCACCGATTGGTTTTTGTCGTTCTCGTTTGATCGCACAAATAATAAACAATATATATAAGCTGATACCCGATATATCAATGAGAAGCTTTATCCCGGAATACAAGAGTCGCTCCTTTATCCTCGGTCAAAGGGTTTTGGTCCACAAAGAAGGCAGAGTTATCCCTGCTGTTGCCCTGGATATCACCGATTCTGCCGGCCTGACGGTTCAATACGAAGAGAACGGAAGGATAGAAACCTTGACCGCCAACGACATAAGTATACGCCCGACACAGGAGGATTTATGAACAAAAACTCGATTAAAGACATTACCTTCGTTGGGTTGTTTGCAGCATTGTTGTGTGTATTCTCCCCTGTTTCGATACCCATAGGTTCTATTCCGGTTACCCCTGCGGTTTTTTTGATCTTTGTGTGTGGCGGGATGCTGCCTCCTGTACAAGCTTTGTCTGCAGTAGTGATTTATCTCACCTTAGGCGGGTTGGGGTTGCCGGTGTTTTCTAACTTTGGTGGTGGCGTTGATAAACTGTTTGGTCCCACTGCCGGGTTCTTGTGGGCATACCCCGTTATGGCGCTTATCATCTCCCTGACAGTCAAGCGGAGCAGGACCACCCTTGCCCTCGCCGTTAGCATGGGAGCATCACTGCTTGTAATGTACACCCTTGCCTGTGGCTGGTATATGGTCTTTGCAGATGTAGGACTATACGCGGCGATAATGGTATGTGTACTTCCCTTTGTGGTCTTTGATGTTATAAAGCTGATTGCAGGGGCAGTAGCTATAAAGGGATTGAAAAAGATAAGAATCTTTGACAAATAAAAGGATTGCAACAAAAACAAATCACAAAAAACAACTCAATAGCCATAGTTTTTAAAAAACCAAAAACACGCTTCGATGCGACTGATTAAGTCCATTTTTAGCGTGTTCTTTGTATTATATTCTACTTTGCCGGATTTTTGTTGTACCCTTCGTGCACTATAATATTGAGGTTATTCCATTTCTCCCAGATATATGGGGGACTTCTTGCCCAAGAAGTAGTTCTTGATTACCCCTCGCAAATCCACAGGAAAGAGGGGCTCGTGCATGATATTGTCTATATTAAGCCAATGGGTCCCTATCTGATTGACATCGTACTCTATAAACTTGGGGTCTGCTTCTTCTATGATGTCGCATACGAACATAAACTCTATCCTATGAACCCCTTCTTCGTGGGGGTCCTTGAACCCTTCGCGGATAAAGAGCAGGCTCTTTGCCTCTATTCTGTAGCCGGTCTCTTCCAAAACCTCTCGCTTCAAAGCCTCCAACATCAGCTCGTCGGCTTCTTGCTTCCCGCCGGGTAATGTATAATACGTCCCGTCCTTGTGCTTCATCTTTGTTACCAAAAGTCTGGTGTTATTGATAATAATAGCTTTTATTGAATTCCTTATTACCATGCCCTTCACCCTTGTTATATATTCCCGCCAAATTCGTGCTAATAAAACCACAAATGATTCTTTCATTATTATAATGTATCCCATAGATATTGTCAATCACCCAAAGGCACAAGCATCCCCGGGATTTCTC
>CAZFVM010000080.1:0-6264 GCA_964522305.1 uncultured Oscillospiraceae bacterium | reverse complement strand
GCGTTTGGGTTGTTTTGCTGCATCTTTAACTTGGTTTGCCGCAATGACCGGGGAGAGTATTGACAATATCAAAACCGATATCATCTCGGAAAACCTTTTGCAGGTAGTAAAAGAAGGAGTAAACAACGCAATCAAAACCCCCTATAGTGTTACAAAATCCAGTTTTACTACAGACCCTACCGAAGACCTTGACTTTGAGGACTATGACTTGTTGAATTGGGAGCCCGTACCTTATTCATATTGGAACTCCACTTCAACCCACAATTATTATACCGCTCCTACAGTTGAGTTAAACACCAGATTTATTTGTTCGAAGAATAAATTAACCAAAGAAGATATACCTGTAGGAAGCGTTATTTGGGTCGACCCCGGATATCAATATCGTGCCGAAAAATGGCCGGAAAGCGGGTTGGTTACAACTACCCGGGAGCCAAACACCGGAGAAAAGGTGGTTTTTGTTACAGAAAGCTGGTGGGGAGATTGGGAGTATGTTACCTTCAATCTAAGTAAGCTTGACAGCAGTGACATAAGTAAAGACGCTGCGCAGCATAGCACAGCATTAAAGATTTATATACCAAAGATAGTCAAAGCGGTTTATAGCGGCAACATAAACAACCCTGAGATAGAAAGCAAAACAGCGACGAAGATTGAGTTAAAGCTTTATGAGGGGTATGAGTACAGCATAGACGGCAAAACATGGCAAACCAAAAATATCTTTGACGGTTTAACACCAGACAGCGAGTATGACTTTTATTGTCGGGTGGCAGAGACAAAGACAACCCTTGCAAGCTCTGCTAGCGAAGTATTAAAAGTGACGACACTCAAATCAGAGATTTCCGAATCAAGTTCCCAATCGACATCAAGCTTGTTTGGCGGAAAAACCGCAAAAATCCTGATTTACGGAGCTGTGGGAGTTGGAGTTTTGATATTGGGATTCATATTTAACCGAAAGCGGCGATAATTTGTGCGCAAAAGATGAAAAAGGTTTTGTTCCGCATTTGGATTTTCTTACCTTTGCCTTAGAAGCTTTGGCTTACACCAGTCGACGAATTGTAACACCCGAATATTATGACAGAACTTTGCAGCTAAAGCGTTTCGAAGACGATGAATCACCGGCTATTTTGGATGTCATTTTCTCTAACAAAAAAGTTGATATTTCGATTGTATACAATTGGGCTGATTGTATCCAATGGTATAACAATATGTTGTTTGCAGATAGCGGAGACATTATTTCATATGTTGACAGAAGAAAAGACGTTTTTGATTCAGAAATGCAGGAAACCTTAGGGGCTATTTTAGCCTTGGATTAGTCAATTTAAAAAACAAAACAGTGAGGTATTATTAATTGAAAAACAAATCAAAAAGACTTTTTACTCTTTTCCTTTCTTTATTCTTATTAACGAGCATTATTTTGGCTGCTTGTATAGAGTCAGTCGATACTGATTCAAAAGACACTGCATCACAAGAGGCAAAATCTCTGGTACCCCACCTCGAACGGAGAAGTTTTGCCGGGAAAACAATAACCATATTAGCAACATTGGAGGATGATGTGTATGGGGATGTTCAGATAGCTCCAACCGAACATATGGGTGAGCCGGTAAACGATGCATTTTATGATCGAAATTCCGCACTCGAAGCCGAATATGGATTCAAGATTGAAGCACTGTATACAGCTCCTTTTGCCCCTTTCACAGACCGAGTTCGCAATGATATTTTTGCTGATACAGTGGAGTATGATGCTGTATCCGCAGGATTAATGGATTTAGCTCCCTTGGTTACCGATGGCTTATTGATAAACTTAGCAGAGATAGAAGGCTCTTACCTTTCTCTTGATGAGGATTGGTGGGACCCTCCGACAATAAAAGATATGTCTATTGCCAACAAGATATTTTTCGTCACCGGAGATATTTTCGTTTTGGATGATGAAAACACTATAGTTACTTATTTCAACAAAGACCTCATTGAAGATAACAATTTAGAGTCTCCTTACGATTTGGTTTATTCCGGGGACTGGACCATTGATAAGATGCACGAGATGGCAAAAGCGGTGGCAACCGATGACGGAGACGGTGTCATGAACGTAACCGGCAACGATATATGGGGGTTGGTAGGTGGGTCTTTTGAGTCCTACCATTATACTGTGGGATGCAATTCCCCTTTGGTACAAAAAGACAATGACGACCTGCCTTATCTTACCATGACCGATGAGGACTCACTCAACGCTTTTTCTAAGGTTTATGATATGTATACAGATAGAAGCTGCACCGCTTATATCGAGCAATATTATGCGTGGAATGACCCGGATGCACCAAAGGTTACCGACAACTTTTATTCCGGCCGTTCTTTGTTTTTTGCTGCATTTATGTTTTTGGTCAACAATCCAAAGATGAGGGAAACCAAAGTAAGGTATGGCATTGTACCTCATCCAAAGTATAACAAAGAACAAGAACATTATTATTCTACAATCAACCCTTATAGATTTTACTGTCTTTCTCTGACAGATTCGGGTCAGGATTTAGATTTTGTAACCTTTGCGTTGGAAGCTATGGCTTATCTTGGTCGAGAGAGGGTGACCCCGGAGTATTACAATCGCACTTTGCAGCTAAAGCGTTTTGATGATTCCGAGTCACCGGAGATGCTGGATATTATCTTTAGCAACAGAATAGTTGATTTAGCAATAGTTTATAACTGGGCTGATTGCATTCAATGGTATAACCGAGTATTGTCCTCCGGTTCAAACAGCGTTGTTTCGCTGGTTGAGTCTATGAGAGAAGCCTTCGAAAGAGAAAAAGAAAGTACCATAAATGCTATATTAGCTAACAATTAATATAACAATATGCAAAAATCAGTCGGACAATTACCTGTTTCGGCTGATTTTATTGTGCTTGACACCATGTAAAAATTGAGCTATAATTTTAATAAATAATTTTGCTTAAAGAAAGGATTCAAACACAATGCATTCAACCAAGCAAAGCACAAGAGTAGCTTTATTATTTCTTGCATTAGCATTTATTTTTATTGTTGTTTTAGCAGCCTGTGGCGATACGACGGGCGGCGAGGATGACAAAAGTGCTGTGTCTACCGATGAAGCTAAATCCTTAGTACCTCATTTAGACAAGAGGAACTTTGCCGGCAAGACCCTTACCATTCTGTGCACATTAGAGAACGATGATTTTGGTGATGCTCAGATAGCACCTATTGAGACCACCGGCGAGCCGGTTAACGACGCTTTTTATGAGAGAAACAATCTTTTGGAAGCGGAATATGGCTACAAGATTGAAGCGCTTTATACTGAGAGTTTTTCGGATTTTACCAACAAAGTGAGAGATGACTTGTTCGCAGACACCGGGGATTACGACATAGTGACTTCCGGGCTTTCGAGCCTATCTCCCTTAGTTATAGATGGTATATTGATGGACTTATCTTCAATAGAGAACTCTCATTTGCAGTTGGATCAAGATTGGTGGGATATTAATTCCAACGCCGATATGACTATTGCAAACCGCCAGTTTTTCATCACAGGTGATATTTTTGTCATTGATGACGAGAGCACAGTTGTGACATATTTCAACAGAGATTTAATCGAAGAACATAATTTAGAAGATCCATACGACCTCGTATTAGATGGAAAATGGACTATCGACAAGATGTATCAGATGGGCAAAGCCGTGGCAATGGACGATGGCGACGGAATAATGAACGTCGATGGAAACGATACCTGGGGCTTGGTATGTGACTCTTTCCAGGGTTATCACTACACCTTAGGTTGTAACACCCCTCAGATCGAAAAGGACAAGGACGACCTGCCGGTTCTCACCATCACCAACGACCGCAATGTTGATGCTTTTGGTAAGGTTCATGAGATGATGACCGATAAGAGCTGTACAGCTTATACCGAGCAGTATTTTGCCTGGAACGATAGCGACGGAAGAAAGAGACTTTTGGGTCATTTTCATAAAGGAAACGCTTTGTTTTACGGTTCTTACATGGGTGTGGTGAACAGTGAAGAAATGAGAGATGCTTCAATAAAATTCGGCGTTTTGCCTATGCCTAAGTTTAATGAAGCCCAAGAAAGATACACCTCTACGATCAACCCTTATCGATTCTATTGTTTGTCCATAACAAAAGCGAAAGAAAACGATCAACAAGCACTAGATTTCATTACTTTCGCATTAGAAGGTATGGCTTATTTAAGCAAGAAAATGGTTACCCCCGAGTATTATGAGCGTACTTTGCAGCTAAAGAGATTTGATGATTCCGGTTCTATCGAGATGTTGGATATTATATTCCAGAATCGTATAGTCGACCTCTCTACTGTTTTTGATTGGGGCGGATGTATTCAATGGTATAACAATGTTTTGAGATCTTCCACCAACACTATTATCTCATATGTGGAAGGCAAACAAGATGCTTTCAACAGCGAGATGGATAGCACAATCGAACAAATAATACAAAACAACTAAATAAAGTTTTATTATCCAAAAGCAGATCTGCGATAAGTAGATCTGCTTTTGCTCATTATATTCAGAGTAGTTTGTGTAAAAACCCAATCGCGTTGACAACGAATTCTAGGTATAGTATAATGATATTTAACAAAGCATACACATTTGGTGCAGGTTTTGTTTTACAAATTATTATGATACAAAAAGGAGTAAGACATGGGATTAATTGAACAAAACAAAAGAATAATTACAGCATTTTTAGTGTTGTTTTTTGTTTTTGTTTTTTTTGTTTCCGGATGTGATGATACACCGGGAGGTGGGGATGATAAGAGTGCCGAGTCGGCAGAAGAGGGTTTATCCCTTGTTCCTCATTTAGAGAAAAAAGACTACAAAGGCAAGACCCTTACTATTCTATGTACTTTAGAGAACGATGAGTTCGGAGATGTCCAGATAGCGCCGGAAGAAACTACCGGCGAGCCGGTAAACGATGCCTTTTATGAGAGAAACAACCTTTTAGAAGCGGAATATGGCTATAAGATTGAAGCTATGTACACAGACAGTTTTGGAGATTTTACGGATAAAGTCAGGGAAGACCTGTTTGCCGACACCGGGAATTACGACATAGTGACTTCCGGGCTTTCGGCTTTGTCGCCCTTGGTTATAGATGGTATTTTGATGGATTTATCTTCAATAGAGAACTCTCATCTACGGTTGGACCAAGATTGGTGGGATATTAATTCCAACAACGATATGTCGATAGCAAACCGTAAGTTTTTTATCACCGGTGATATTTTCATATTAGATGACGAAAGCACAGTTGTTACTTATTTCAACAGAGACCTAATCGACGAGCATAATATGGAAGACCCCTACGATCTCGTACAAGACGGAAAATGGACCGTTGACAAGATGCATGAGATGTGCAAAGCTGTGGCAATGGATGACGGTGACGGAGTTATGAATGTTACGGGAGGCGACACCTGGGGCTTGGTATGTGACTCTTTCCAGGGTTATCACTACACCTTAGGTTGTAATACCCCTCAAATCGAGAAGGACAAGGACGACCTTCCTGTGCTTACCATTATCAACGGCAGAAATGTCGATGCCTTTGGCAAGATTCATGAAATGATGACCGATAGAAGTTGCGTCGCTTATACCGAGCAGTATTACTCTTGGAACGACACAGAAGGCAAAATAGTAAAAGAGCATTTTTACAACGGTCGCGCATTATTCTTAGGCACCTATATGTCAGCTGTTAACAGCGAGAATATGCGAAACGCATCCATAAAAGTTGGGGTTTTGCCCATGCCTAAGTACGACGAGGCACAAGAGAGGTACACCTCTACGATCAACCCTTATCGCTTCTATTGCTTGTCCATTACAAAGGCAAAAGAGAGCGACAATGAAGCATTGGATTTTATTACCTTTGCATTGGAAGGTATGGCATATTTGAGCAAGAAAATGGTAACTCCCGAGTATTACGAGCGTACATTACAACTAAAGCGCTTTGACGATGCAGGTTCCCCCGAGATGTTGGATATTATATTCCAGAACCGTATAGTTGACCTTTCTACTGTGTTTAATTGGGCTGACTGTATCCAGTGGTATAATGTTGTTTTGAAATCCTCTACCAACACAATTATTTCATATGTAGAGGGCAAACAAGATGCTTTTAATAGCGCAATGACTAGCACTATCGACCAGATAATAGCAAACAACTAATAACCTGCCATATAATAAGCAGACCTGCAAACAGCGGGTCTGTTTTTTTGGTGTGCGAAGAACAAATCGCTAAACAACAATAATGTATTTTTTATCTTTG
>CAZFVM010000079.1:0-6320 GCA_964522305.1 uncultured Oscillospiraceae bacterium | reverse complement strand
CTGATACTGGGCGAGGAGAGCGCCGGACAAAGCCACCATGCCGTTGGATAGCATAAGCCCCAATATCTTGTTGTACCCGGTGTTTATCCCCTGGGCTTTTGCCATACTTTGGTTGGCACCGGTGGCTCTGAGAGAGCTGCCCAGCTCGGTACCAAAAAACCAATACAACCCGGCTATCAATACTACAATAAACAACCCGACAATAAATATGGGGTGCCAATAAAATTCCCGCTCCCCATTCGCCACCTCTTGGATATACCTGAGAGAGACCAAGAGGTTGTACTTTGCCACGGGCAAGGACTGGTTGGGCCTGCCCATTATCATAAGGTTGACAGTCCAAAGCCCCAGCTGGGTCAAAATCCCCGCCAATATAGGGCTGATGCCAAAAAACACGTGGAAGGCGCCGGTAAAGAATCCCGCTGCCGCCCCCGCCAAGAAGGCAAAAATCAACGCAACCCAAATGCTGTAGCCGTCCATTATAAGCATGACAGCGACCGCGGCGCCGGTGCAGAAAGAACCGTCCACGGTCAAGTCGGGTATATCAAGTATCCTAAAGGTGATATATACACCAATCGCCATAATCCCCCAGATTAGCCCCTGGGCAAGAGCGCCGGGGAGCTGACCAAAGAGCAGGCCTATATTCAAAGGCATAGGGGTCTCCCTTTGTTAATCCTCTATCTTCTTATAGTCGGTCGGGATTGTAATCCCTAACTCGTCTGCGATTTCTTTGTTGTACTTCTTGGTAAACTGGGGAGCGTACTCCACAGGCATCTCCTCTACCTTTGACTCGCCGGTGAGAATCTTGTATGCCATGAGCCCGGTGGCGTATCCCAGATCGTAGTAGTCGATAGACAAAGTCGCCACACCGCAAGCGGCACAAATCCCCTCTTCCCCTGCAATTACCGGGACCTTGGCAGGACGGCAGATGTTGTCTACTATCCCGGCGTTGGACGCTACGGTGTTGTCGGTGGGAACATAAATAACATCAGACTCCGAGGCTGCAGTGGTGGTCACGGCAGACAAATCGTTGGAATCCACAAAGGGGAACATCTTGGTCTCGTATCCCTTATCCTGCAGAGCCTTTGCCACGGTGTTGACCTGATACAAGGAGTTTGCCTCGGCAGAGCAGTACAATAGTCCCACCTTCTTTGCATCGGGGAACAAGTCTGCAATCATGTTTGCTTGCTGGTCTAAGGGTGCAAGGTCGGAAGTACCGGAGACATTGGTGCCCACTAAGCCGTCAAAGTCATCGATACCGAGGGCAACGCCATACTCTGTGATAGAGGTACCCAGCACGGGTATCTCTGCGGTGGCAGCTGCGGCAGCCTGAAGAGCGGGGGTTGCGTTCGCCATGATAAGGTCTACCTTGGACGCCACAAAGGCGTTGGCGATAGAAGCGCAGGTGTTGGGGTCTCCCTGAGCGTTCTGGAGATCAAAGGTCACTTTGTCCCCCAGCTTCTCGGTCAGGGCATCTTGGAACCCCTTGGTCGCTGCATCCAGGGCCACATGCTGTATTAACTGAGATATGCCCACTACATATTTGTCGTCCTCGCCTGTGCCTGTGCCACAGCTTGCAAGGCTTATCACAAAGGAAAGGATGACTAACAGTGCCAATAATCTTGTTGTGTTTTTCATTTTGTGCTACTTCCTTTTTTGTTTTGTCAAAGCTTACTTAAAAATAATTATGCAATACAATATAGAATATACCGGTTGTTCAGGTATAATTATTCATCCTTAACCCGGACTGCCAGGGATAATACATGCATAATAATTTACCCTTCATGATATCAAAGGTATCCTTGTTTGTCAACACTTTTATTATCCGTTTGTTCACGATTTTGTGCCTATAAGCCCGGATTAACCCGTTACTGTTGGGTATATTGTTTTTTTGTCATCACAAAAAGCTCGAGACACCCCTGCGGCAAACCCTTTTTATGCAGCTCGGAACAACTAAAGAAAGAACCCGTGCGGCAGTACAACCCCCAAAGCCCGGGGTTGTATATCAAAAAACAATGAGCAGTGCTACCCGGGTCAAAAACATAAAAGTTCGTTGACAGATTGGCAACATTGTTATATACTGTAAGTGCAAAAAAGTTAGTCGCAGGACCTCGGATTTTGGCAAAAGAACTCGTTTTTTACTCTTATAGTGATACGCATTTTTGTTTGATTTTTGGCTTTTGATTTGGTCATCAGACCAAGGAGGTATTATGGATTATCAATTATATTCCCGACAACTGCAAGAACAACTCGGATTGTTTGGATTTCGCCCCGAGCAAAGTCAGGACCCAAACTTGCTGGTGCTGAGAGCCGACCCTGCAAAGGTGGATGTCAACGGCAACTATGAAGGGGCCTTGGCTTTACTGTTGTTTTTGCGAATCGACCGCCAAAGCAGGACAGTGCTGGCACGGGAAAGAGGATACTTTTTTAACCAAGAGATTCCCCCCGGCGATCCGCTAAAAAACACTTTGATACTAAACACGGAAGGCAGCTTCCGTTATCCCGTGGGGGCAGTAATGCAGATAGTAAAGGATGTCACCCACAACTTTGGATACAGCCTGACAGAGACCCAACAAGATATTGTGACTCCCCCACCGCTTCCCGGGGACGAAGCTGTCCCACCGAGTATGGCGGCTGCGGGAGCGGTAACCCCGCAGGGTGACAAAGCACAAAGCGACAAAGCGCAAGAGCAACCTACTTCGCCTCCCACAGCGGCATATCCGCCTCCCCAACCTGACCCGGCGGACAAACCTGCGGCAGAATTTGCACCCGCAGCGCCTCCCGGTATAGAAAGACCGATGCCAAAGCCCGATACGACAGAGTTTGCACCTCCGATGCCTCCGGCACCCGAGCAGGATTCGGCTGCGTTTGCGCCTCCTGCGGGTTATCCCGGCGGAATGTATCCACCTGTCGGCAAGCCCAAAGGGAAGAAGTCAAAGAAGATACTAATCTCTGTTATCGCAGGGTTGGTTGCTGTCGCCATTATAGCGGGGGTTGTGCTGGTACTTCTAAAAAAAGACGACAACGACAACGACTCATCCGATCCCGGGGATATCAGTGATACGATCGTATCCGAGACCCCCTCGGACACCAGCGTCGACCCCAATGTTTCGGACGACCCGATAATCGAAGAAAACGACGATGTTATTACCTCTGAGGGGGTTTCTGCCGAAGACAGCGGGAACGTGATAAACAATCAGTTCTACTTCGATGCCGGGGATAAGGTATTTTACTCCTGCTCTGACTCGCAAAACAACGATCACATCTATGTGCGGGACAAAAAGAGCGGAGAGCTCGAGATAATCTTTGACGGGTTTGGCTGGTCTCTCACCGTGGTGGAGGATTGGCTTTACTTCACCGGAAACCCCGGAGTTAGAATTGATACCACTTATAATATCTATAGGATAAAAACCGACGGCTCTAAAGTCGAAAAGCTAAACGACAAGTATTCTATGGGGCTGTTCTTTTATAAAGGGCACTTGTATTATTTGGAGCGGGATATAGACTTTGAGACCTCTTTTCATCTAATCAAGATGGATGTAGAAACCAAAAAGAAAGAGACGCTAAGGGAGTATTGCCATAACGCCTTAATATATAAGGACAGAATATATTTGTCTGATAACTCGGGGAATGTGATGAGCTATGATATGGAAATGAAAGACCCCAAGGTATCCATACAAGCAGACTCCAGGCAGTTTGTGATAAGTCAGGACAAAATCATATATATAGACCACTCTCACAACATTAAGCGATGCGACCTCGACGGCAGCAACTCTGTCATACTCAGAAACAAGAATAGCGGATATCTGTTGGCGTCGTTGGTTGTTTATAACGGCAGACTGTATTTTGTAGAGATTGACGAATCGGGCTTTGATTTTGATTCTTATGCCTACGCCGACTCCATAAAGTCTACGGACTTTGAGGGCAAAAACGAAGTAGAGGTTCATAACTACAAATCTCTGACTGCTTTTATTAATGTAGTGGGTAACAGGATTTATTCCTTTATACAAAGACGCTCCGACACAGACAGTAATGTCACGGCATTTTATATCGAAACCATGGCGTTGACCGGCGGCAGCAACTACTATCTGAAGAACTAACAAAATACAAAAAAACATAAAAGACAAAGTCCACAACCGGGGGTGTAGCTCGCCGTAGTTGTGGACTTTGTCTTTTGTACTGCTGTTTGCCAATATTTCGAAGGAGTTTTTATCGCTATATAATATATCATACCAATCGTTGTCTATGGGTGAGGTGGATTTGGTGTTTATTTTTGCCGGGTTATTATTACAATATGCGAACATATTGTATCCCTGAATTCCATCGTTGGCACCTATAATGCCATCCGCACTAATAAATCTACCCACAACCGGGTCATAATACCTACTGTTGAGGTAATACAATCCCGTCTCGGCTGGACTTGTCTATGTATCCCTACTCATTTATGATGCTCTTTGCTGTGGAATCCACAAATAATAAGAGTATAAAACGTGTTGCCTTAGCAAGCAATGAATTTATACTCCTGTCGGAGTAAAATCCGCTTGTTCGGGGGAATCCCCGAATGCCCCTTGCAGCTGCGCAGATTAGCTTGCGGCAAAAGTATGCTCTCTCTGCGGTAGAATAAAAGGTGCAAAGGGTTTCAGGGAATTTTCCCTGACGAGCAATGAATTTGTGGTCTGTATCCACAAATTCATTGCTCGCTAAGACGATATTAGGATAACTTACGATATCCAGTTTGTATCTCGCCACCACGAAAAACGGCGGCAGAAAATTCAACTTACTTCAAGCCTACATTGTCAATAGTTCTGCTTCGTATCATGTTCAGGTAATAATTTTTTCCATCATGCCAATTATCTCTCTAACAAATTTTGACCCTGAATAATGAAAATCATCTCCAAAGGATAATGAATTTAGCTTTTCATTATATAAAACTATATGAACAAAAATATTACCATTAAACCATAAATTATCCTCCGAAGTAGAAGCATCCGAAACAATAAGAACGCATATTATCGGCTTATTATTATTTATTTGTTTATTTAATTCCTCTATTTCTGTTAATAAATTTTTTCTATTTGAACATGGGACACCAGTAAATACAATAAAGATTTTGGGAGATAAAAAGCTTTTGGATTTAACTATTAATACTTCTTTAAAAATACGTATATTGTTTTCCCTTAATCTAATCTGAAAATCATTTTTTTGCATTAAATCAATAAATTTTCCAATCTGATCCCCTACCATATTTACCTCCCTTTATTTTGGAAGAATATTAAAAAAATGATCTGCTATTCTTAAACCAATACCAACTACCGTGATGATTAGAGCAATAAGAACTATTACAATTATAATATCTATAATTCTTCCTTTAAAATATCTGTTAATAAATGTTCCGAGACCAAAATAAGCCATTAAAATTCCGGCAATCAAAGCCGTTGCAATAGCGATAATCTGTTTCATGCTGCACCTCATTAAACCTTAAACATTTTTCTTATGAGATTTGCTATACCGTTAATTACTCCGCCAATACCTGCTTGTGCAATTAATTTCCTGCCATATGAACCGGTAAAAACGGATTTGAAATGTTTAGGCTGGAACCATCCGCCGTTTATTTTAATTGCCTTGCTGCCTAAATAGTTTCCGGCAGTATTTACTGCTGCGTTTAGGATAACATCCACTCCAAATTGCTTCCAGCTCTTTGTTTTCCAAATAAGAACAGCCTCTAAAAAATCAAATATTGCTTGAACAGCACCTCCTGCAAAGGCTGCAATTAGATTTTTGCCTGGAGTCCAAAAGGGTATCATCATCAATAGTGTTGCATTAACACCTGTTCCTATTGCAGCGCCAAGTACTCCCCTGAATATGTTTTTTCCTTTCAATCCGGCAAGCACATTGGATACTATTTGTGCAACCGCGCCAATTACAGACGCTGTTAAAGCAACTCCAAGAATAGCAGGCAACCCAAATTCTCCTGTTGGGTCAATATTCATCACAGGATTATTGTTGCAATAAGCAAACAGGTTAGCGCCTAAAATTTGATCACCTGTTAGGAAAAGAATACTTGGATCATCCGCATTGATAAACCGACCGATTTCCGGATCATAGTAGCGTGAGCCTACATAGAATAGTCCCGTCTCGGTGTCGTAATAATAGCCACGGTAGCGGAAGGGGTTTATCTGTCCGATTGTGCTCGCGAGGGAGCCTGTTATAGAGATGGTGTTGCCCCAGGCATCGTACTCGTATACAACGACCTTACTGCCCGCGCCGTTGTAAATGGCTGTTACATCGCCGAGGTGATTCTTCTTGTAGAAATATTGAGTACC
>CAZFVM010000078.1:0-6461 GCA_964522305.1 uncultured Oscillospiraceae bacterium | reverse complement strand
GTGTCCACCTCGGGTACCTTATGTATTTTTCTTATTGGCTGATAGATAACTATGGGTTGTCTATAATACTCTTTACCCTCTTTACAAAGATATTGATGCTCCCCTTGTCTCTGAGCTCGCAAAAAAACTCGGTGATAATGGTGAAGATAAAGCCTCAGCTGGAAGAGATAAAGAGCCAATACTCCGGCAACCCAAATCTGATACTTGCGGAGCAAAAAAAGCTGTACAAAAAAGAAAAGTACAACACTTGGATAGGCATTTTGCCGTTGTTGATACAAATCCCCATTATTCTGGGGCTTATCAATGTAATTTACAACCCGCTCCAACACCTGATACACCTAAATGCCGATACAATAAAAGAGCTGGCTGCAAGACTCACCGACCCCGCCATAGGTCAGATAGAGCTGATGAAGTCGATACAGAGCACGCCGGAGTTGTTCTCGGACTTGCTTTCTGCAGACCAGCTGGTGAGGATTACAGGTATTGACTTTGGGTTCCTCGGTCTGGACCTGGCAACCGTGCCGGTTTTGGCAAGTATCCTTGTTATTATCCCCATACTCTCGGGGCTTAGTTCCTTCCTGCTCAGCGCTCTGCAAAACCGCTACAATGTGCTGCAAAGGGAGCAAGGGCCCGGTGCCAAGTGGGGGATGCTTATCTTTTTGGTTGCTTTCTCTACTTACTTTGCGTTTTTGGTCCCTGCCGGCATCGGCGTGTACTGGATAGCCGGCAACCTGCTTTCTATCCCGGTGCTGTTCTTTTGTAACGCAGTGTATGATGCAAAGAAGCTTATAGATTATGAGAACCGACCTCAAAGACCCACCCTCACCCCCGAGGAAAAAAGACAAGCAAAGGCAGAGAAAAAAGCAAAGAAACAAAAAGAGCGGGAGTGTGCGAAGCAGTTTTTGTCTATCGACAAAAGGCTGGTGTTTTATTCCGAGAGTAACGGGTTTTATAAATACTTCGAGTCGATAATAGACTATTTGCTCGCGAACTCCGACCTCGATATCCATTATGTTACAAGCGATATCAACGACAATATCTTTAACCACGAAAGTCCGCGTATACACCCTTATTATATCGGGGACAGAAAGCTTATCGCCTTTATGATGCGGATGGACGCGGATATGGTGGTCATGACCATGCCGGACCTGGACCAGTATCACATAAAGCGCTCGCTGGTAAAGAAGGATGTGGAGTATATATACTTGGACCATGGGATGACACGCATCAAATTTATGTAGAGGGACCATGCCATCGACGACTATGTCATCCTTTTTTGTCATGATAACAACCCTATAGAAGAGATAAGAGAGAACGAGAAGGTGTACGGACTCAAGCCAAAGAACTTGGTCAAAACAGGTTATGCGCTTCTTGATACCTTATTGGAAAGCGTGTCTTCCCTACCCATGACGGTCAACGACCCAAAGCGAATTTTGATAGCACCTTCCTGGCAAAAGGACAACCTAATCGACTTTTGTCTCGATGAGTTGTTAGAGCAGATTTTGCCGATGAACTACACTGTTATCCTGCGTCCTCATCCGGAATATATAAAGCGGTTCCCGGATAAGATGAAGGCTATCTATACAAAGTACGAGGAGCATATCGGGGAAAACTTTGTTATTGAGGATGACTTTTCCTCCAACACCACGGTCTATACCTCGGACTTGATTGTCACCGACTGGTCCTCGATAGCCCAGGAGTTTTCTTATACCACCCACAAGCCCTCTTTGTTTATCAACACCCCCATGAAGATAATGAACCCCAACTACCAAAAGATTGCCCCCGTACCCTTGGATATATCCCTGCGAGACGAAATCGGCGCAGCTGTGGATGTTGAGGATTTTGATAAGTTGCCCGGTATAATCGAGGATATGATTAACAACAAAGATCGCTGTAGCGAGCAAATCCGACAGGTGGTGGAGGATAATATCTATAATATCGGGACTGCCGCCAAGGCGAGCGGAGACTATATAATAAGCCGACTGAAAGAAAAAGAAGAAAGCAAAAAAGACACTACCACCCTGTAAGGTGAATATACCAAACCAAAACCCGCATACCGCGGGTTTTTGTTATGTGGATATAAGGGGGAGATAGGTAATGCGAGTGTGTATTTATAATCATTTATACATCCGCCCCTACCTTATTTTATGTTCCTCTGCGTAGTATATCCAGATAAGATTGATAAGCAAAGGTTCTGTTCCTGGAGGCGGCACTTGTTTGGACAAGAATACCGGCATCAACCAGCCGGGTTATTGTACCGGACGCAGTGTTGTATGCTATACCGAGCCCTTTTGCCGTGCTCGAAATATCTATAATGGGGTTGCCTTGCAGATAGTCGAGGATGAGCATATCTGTCTTTGAGGTTTTGCCCGAGCTTGCGATTAGCTCTATGCTTTTGTTGCGCAAAGCCGTCAGTTCGTTAATGGCAGCGCTTGCGTCCTCGGCTGACTCGCTAACCGCTCTCAAAAAGAACATCAGCCACTGCTTGTAATTCCCCTTTTGCCTTACCTCGGTCATACGGTCATAATACTCGATACGGTTTTTCTTGAGATAATATGATATATACAAAGCAGGGGTTGTTATAACTTTTTGCTCCATTAAAAAAAGCATTATCAACAAACGCCCCACTCGACCGTTTCCGTCAAGGAAGGGATGGATTGTCTCGAATTGGTAGTGTATCAACCCTGCTTTCAGTAACAAATCAAGATTGTCTTGGTTGTTCATATATTGCTCGAGGTCTGACATCGCCTCGACCATATCCGTCGGCGCCGGCGGTATATAGGCAGCGTCTTTGAGAGTGCTCCCCTGTCCGCCTATCCAGTTTTGGGAACGACGAAACTCCCCTGGGCTTTTTTCTATCCCTCGTACCCCCTGCATCAATACCCCGTGGATTTCTTTTATCAGACGGTTGCACAAGGGCAGGTTCGCCAAACGGGTTATTGAGTACTCGGTAGCCTTAATATAGTTTATGACATCGGCAACATCCCGATTAATGTTTGTGTCTAGCTTTGGGTCGAGCACATCCTCCAAAGTTGCCTGAGTCCCCTCAATCTGGGAGGACATAAGTGCTTCTTTGCGCACATACATAGCCACAAACATAGATACATTGGGAATCTGTGTTGCCAATGTTTCCAAAACAGCAATGTTAGCATTCGCCTTAACAAGGAGCGAAACCATATCGTCGGTTAAGTCGATTGGCGGATTGGGCGGCAACGGACTTGGCACAAAGGAATTATAAGCCATATCCCCGGACAAGTTCGTCTTGTAATACCCTGCAGCGTTTTTCATATTTGTGTCAACTCCTCCCCTTTTGTTTTGAAATATTCGCCTTATTATAATAGCCTTATTTCAATTTGTCAAGGTAAATTGAAATAAGGCTGTTGTTTTTGGGTTTTTATTTCATTTTTGGGGTGTGATATGGTTTTTTCATTAGTCGCAAATTATAAACTTTTGCGTATGATAACCCAGGATACTCGAGAGTCCACTCTTTGTCTTTGTAAATAAACAAAAATATCCGTAATCGCCGTGGCGCTCGTCTACATCACCGATAGTGGCAACCTTAGCGAATTAACTATTGTCAATAAGTGTTTTTAATTTTTCGATTTCCTGTTTAGGCCATAGTGTGCCAATTTCTATATCCTCCGCATTAATGCCTTGGATTTCGTAGACAGCAATAACTTGCGCCCATGAATCTATTGCTTTTACATAATTTTTCATATCAGTATAAATAAAAGCTAACTCATAATAATTATCAATCATATCGGGCGCAACAGCAATAGCCTTTTCACAAAACTCTTTGGCTTCATCATATTTCCCGACCGCTCGGCACACCATAGCAGAAAGATTTAGCAAAAGTTTATTGTCCGGAAATTTGCGCAACCCTTCTTTTGCAATTTTCAATGATTCTTCAAATGTAGCTTCTGAGCGGCTATACGACAACGCAAGCAAATACCAGTTGCGGACAATTTCCGGTTCGTTTTTTAACGCTTTCTCATATTTATCAATGTTTTCTTGTTTTCTGCTTGTGCTCGCCAATAAATAATTCAATTGGTACTCAGCTTTTTCAAAACCAACTTCAATTGCTTGCTTATAAAATTTTTCGGCTTTTTTCGCTAATGTGTACGACTGGCATTCGTTTAAATGACCGTAATTAAAAAAATCTTTACCATCGCCGTTATCTTCTTTAAAAAGCTTTTCATATTCAGCATCTGCTTTATCAAAGTTTTCTTTTGTGCTGTGAGCCCCATATAGATATAAAAACCTTTCAGCTTTATTTTTATATCCACGCATATTCGGCTTGAAGAGCTCATCAATTTGCACTTCAAAATATTCGGCTATTGCAGGTATTAAAAACAAATCCGGAGTTGTCACATTGTTTTCCCACTTGCTCACAGATTGATATGTTATTGAGAGATACCCTGCTAACTGTTCTTGAGTAACACCTTTTTCTGTACGTAATTTTTTGATGTTTTCACCTATACTAAAAGCCATACTAATTCCTCCGTTATCGTTTTATTGCATTACATGTAATTACATTTCTTATTTTAACAAATGATAAAACTTTTACAATAACGGATATCGTTACTAAATCTAACGCATAGCGTGAATAATATTATGCTAATATTAGCATAATTAAAAAATGTTGGCCGCATTTAAGTTGGTAGCCAAAAGGTCAAGGGCATATTTTCCGACAAGACGAATCATTTCATCTGCGTTGCCGTCACGGTAGAATGCAGACTGCTGTTCAATATATAAAGCTCTGCAAAGTGCTCTAATATAATCAATCCGTGTGATTTGATTTATCCATTCTATCGGATGTCCAAAGGGATAACATATTCGCCAAGCATATAATCACTCTGCGTAATCGAGGGTCCACTCGTTGTCTTTGTAAATAAACATACGATACCCGTAATCCCCGATAGTAGCAATCTTTGCGAGTAATCAACCGTCAACCTGACTTTTTCTTGTTGTAGAACAACACCGCTGCACCAAGTAATACAAGCACTCCCACACCTATCAGCCCATATATAAGATAGTCTGTGCCGGTCTCGGGCTGTCTGTTTATCAGATCGGTAAAGCGGGGGTTTGCTATATAACCGGTGGTGATGAGATATTCACTGAGATAATCGGTAACGAAGGTTATCTTACCCTCGGCATCCACCTTCAAGCCCTCGGCTATCAGATAGTATTCTTCTTCATACTCGTCGTATCGATAAACATTTACTGTGCTGCCCGGCGGGATATCTGTGGGGGTTTGGACTGTTGCTTCCCCCGGGAGTTGTTTTCGCTCGGCAAACCCAAAGGTGTAGCTCGCACTGCCGTCGATAACCTTAGCCAAGATATCTTCTGCGTTTAGTGCTGTGACATAGTTGGCAAGGTCAATGTTCTCAAACTCCTCATCGTGCATATCCTTCCCATCAAACCCAATAATAAGGCTGCCCGATTCAAAGATAAGGCTGCTCTTTTTGCTCTCTTTGAGGGCAGAAAAGTATTTCTTCGTGACAGCAGTGCCGGTGTCCTCGTCTAAAGTAACGGTGTATACTCCCGGCTTTTGTTTTAACTTTTCTATCACCCCTGCATACTCCAGATAGGTTGATTTGCTCTCCGGCCTCTTGAACTTAGAAATATCTCCCTTGTTCTTATCAAAAAAGTTGTCCATCAACTCGCTTATATCGGTAGACTTATTTTGGTTTCTATAAGCTTCCAACGCATCCTCAAAGTGCTTGTTTTGTTCTTGCTTGTCCCCATCCAAAGGCGGGATAACATAACTGCCCACTATGGGAGCGTTGTCATACAGTACAGTTCCCACACCCTCTTTTGTCTTATGTCTGTCGGAGCGGTCTATCATCCCGGGACAAGAGTGCCATCTTATAAACGCAGCACCGTTTGTTATCTCTTGCTCTCTTGTATATTTGTCGTTCGGGTCGTCATGTCGGTAAGTAACAGTGTTTGGCGGTGTAACCTCTACAAAGTCTATGCCATAGTCGTTTGAACCATGCCCAATATCCCACTCAAACCCAAAAATTGTATCCGGGTTGACAAACTCTGCAAATAGGGTTGTAAAAGCCGGGGTGTCTCCGCCCTGCTCTTCACCGGTAAATACCGGGAAGAGCATCACCCTCAAAGAACATTCTTGTGTAGCGGTTCCATAAGGTGACTGTGCTTTTATAGTGAAGTAATGGGTTCCCAGGTCTATGTTTTTTGATATTGACAGTACACCTTTGTCGGTTATTTGTATGTGCTCGTTTAGCGGGTATCTACCGGTTTGCTCGATGCTATATGTTATGGGGCTGCTACCCTTGACATATATGGGCATTGATGAATCCTGGTCTTTCCGCATGAACACAAACTTGTACTCATGGTTTTCTTCTACAAAGACAGGGGGAGTCGGGTCCGGCTCGGGCTCGGGTTGTGAAATATCTTCCATGTCAGTTATTGTCAAGGTGAATGACTGGGTATCC
>CAZFVM010000077.1:0-6597 GCA_964522305.1 uncultured Oscillospiraceae bacterium | reverse complement strand
ATATTCTCCCTTAATGACAAAAATCTTCGATTTGTGTCATTTATCATTTAGCTTAACTGAATATCATTACTCGGAGAATAGTATATTCTCCCTTAATGACAAAAATCTTCGATTTGTGTCATTTATCATTTAGCTTAGCTGAATATCATTTACTTTTGTCACACTGCAGTGAATAGTATTATACGATAGTAGCAGTAGGGTAGAAATATACAAGAATCAAAGATTCTTGAAATATGACGAAATTCTTTGAATTACGTTATTTTAAGGGGAGGTGGATAAGTTGAAGACAAAAATATTGTTGTGTGCAATAAACTCAAAGTTCGTCCATTCTTCTCTTGCTCCTTGGTACTTGAAGAAGGCTTTGACAGACGGCGAAATTGACGGCATAGAGGTTGACATAATTGAGGCAACCATCAACGACGATTACAGAAGCATAGCAAATAGAATCACTTCTAATGCTCCCGATATCATTGGTTTTTCTTGTTATATTTGGAACATTTCCCATACCACAAAATTGCTGCAAGAGCTGACAAGGACCACAAATCCTATTGTAGTCCTGGGTGGCCCGGAAGTAGGGTTTAACTCTACCGAGGTCTTGCAGTCAACCCCCCAAGCGGATTTTGTAATCTCCGGTGAGGGGGAAGTGCCCTTTACCGAGCTGGTCAAAGCACTTGTATCAAAGAGTGATTACAAGGGTATCCCCGGGCTGTACTACAGAGAGGGGAGTGAGGTGGGTTCCACCCCCCTTGTTATGTACAAATCCGACCCGCCCAACCCCTATTCTCCGGAGTACTTCGAGCGACTGGACGGGCGAATATCTTATTTTGAGACCAGCCGCGGTTGCCCGTTTTCCTGTGCTTTTTGCTTATCCGGGGGGTATCAGGGGGTACGGTTTTTTGACCTTGACGATGTGTACCGCAATATTTTTGCCCTTGCCAACAGCGGGTCAAAGACTATTAAGTTTGTAGACAGGACATTTAATTGCAACCCTAAGAGAGCCTATCAAATCTTCGGCTTTATTATCAATCATGCGCCTTCGTTCCCGCCTGATGTGTGTTTTCACTTTGAGATTGCCGGGGACTTGTTAGACAGCCGTACCTTAGAGCTTTTGGCAACCGCTCCTGCCGGGCTAATCCAGTTTGAGATTGGGGTACAGAGCTTTAATCCTATGACCTTAGAGGCAATCTACCGAAAGACAGATGTAAGTCATTTGACTCATAATATCCGACAGCTGTTAAAGCAAGGGAACATTCACCTTCATATCGACCTTATCGCCGGGCTCCCCCATGAGGGCATGGCGTCTTTCAAAGAAAGCTTTAATACCGCTTTTGCCCTGCGTCCCCATATGCTACAACTCGGATTTCTCAAGCTTTTGCACGGCGCACAAATGAGACTCGACCCCGACGCTTTCCCCTGCGAGTATGCAAAAGAGCCACCTTATGAGGTTATAAGCACTCCTTGGTTGACCCAAGACGAGCTGACCGCTCTGCACAACACCGAGGACGCCCTCGAGCGGCTCTATAACAGCGGGAGGTTTCGCCGTACACTGGATTATTTGTTTGGCAAGCTCGATGGCACGCCCTTTGACCTTTTCTACGACTTTGGGCAATACACTGCCGGTAAGACTCTGAGGATTTCGCTAAACTCCTATATAAAGTTTTTTATTACATATTTTTATGCTATCCGCGGCGTAGATAGGCAAGTACTGAGGGATTTGCTTGTCTATGATTATTTGGCTACCAACCCTTCCGGCTCTTTGCCTCCTATTCTAAAAGAGCAAGACCCGGAGCTAAAGAGCAGGATAACCGCGTTAAACCTTATAAACCCACCCCAAAAAGGTGTCCGCAGAGGGTTTGCCTATCTTTATACAAAGCAAAAACTGATATATGCCGATTACAAAGACAAAGACCCGGTAACGGGAGAGTATGAGGTAAGGGCAGATAATAGATAATAGATAATAGATGAGGAGACTTTTCTTTCAGAAAAGATATCATTATTGAATAAAGACAGAGAATAAATTAAAGAAGAGGGGAATATTATGGAAGTCAAGATTAAGCGTATTTATGATACCTATGACGAGAGCGATGGTGTAAGAATCCTCGTAGATCGACTTTGGCCCCGCGGGATGACAAAAGAGCGAGCCCGACTCGACGAATGGTTAAAAGACCTAACACCCAGCCCCGAGCTGCGGGTTTGGTTTGGGCATGAAGAGAGCAAGTTTAAAGATTTTGCCACGAGTTACAAGGCAGAACTCGACAACAACCCCCGTGCCCAAGAGATAATTCAACAATTAATTGCAAAAAACAAAGACGGCACCATCACACTGCTCTACGCTGCAAAAGACCCGAAAGTCAACCACGCTCTGATACTACAAGAGTACATACAGGGAAAGGCAGAGAATAGTTCGTAGTTTATAGTTTATAGTTAATAGTTGTTGGAGACTTTTCTTGCAGAAAAGATACCATTATAGAATGAAGACAGACAATAGTTCGTAGTTCAAAGTTTATAGTTCATAGTTAATAGTTGGTGGAGACTTTTCTTGCAGAAAAGATATTGTTATAGAATAAAACCACAAAAACGGACTCGGCATAAGCCAAGTCCGTTTTGTTTTTGGTTGATATATTTGTTCTAATCCTCGAAGGGGAATTTGTATTGGGTAAGATTTAGCTCATCTCTTATCTTTATGAGCTCTTTTTGTACTGCTTCATTTGTGGGTAATCCGGTTTCTTTGCGCTCCATCCAGACAAGGTGTTCTTTCTCTCCGGCGGTATAGATTCTTTCTTCACCCGGTGCTTTTGTAGACCCGCGCAGGTCTCTAAGGATATCCCCGGAAATCTTCTTGAAAGTCTCCAGCCCCATAAACGCCTCGGTATCTATTGCGATAAAGAAGTGACCCAAGTGGAAGGGGACTTTCTCGCCGTTGGCACCGATTCCACTCAATGCTCTGAGGAAGTTACCCTGTTGCAGGGCAGCTGACAAAATCTCGACCACGGTAGCATATCCATATCCTTTGTAGCCTGCCAGCTCTTCTCCGATTCCGCCCAAGGGAGCCAAAGCCGCCTTGCCGGTATTAAGGTCATCAAGGATAGCCACAGAGTCGGTAAGGGCAGAGCCGTCTCTGCCAATAACCATCCCGGCAGGGGTGTCTGCACCAATCTTTGCAAAGTACTCAATCTTTCCTCTCTGGGTAATAGAAGTGGCACAATCCAGTACAAAATCAAAATCCTCGTCGGTGGGCATCCCAAAGGTAAGGGGGTTTGTCCCCAGCATATTCTCTACACCAAAGGTAGGGGCAATAGAAGGTCGTGCGTTGGTACCGGTGATTCCTATACAGCCCGCCTTGGTAGCCATTGTTGTGAAATATCCGGCAATACCATAGTGGGTTGAGTTCCTTGCGACTACCATACCTATACCGTACTTCTTTGCCTTCTCGATAGCCATTTCCATACTCTTGTATCCGACTACCTGACCCATTCCGTCATGTCCGTCTACAACCGCCGTAGCGGCAAAATCCCTGACAACCTCAAAATTCGTTACCGGGTTCTGGATTCCCGCTTTTATCCTATCCAGATAAATAGGCTTGAACCTGTTGACTCCGTGGGATTCTATGCCGCGCTTATCGCTTTCGATCAAAACATCGGCACAGATAATGGCGTCCTCTCTGGGGATTCCGTACCCGACAAAAGCGTCGACCACAAAGTCGGTCAGGGTTTTCCAATCAAGGTTTGTGTTCTTTGGCATAATCAATCTACCTTTCGTAATGACTTTTGTATTTATAAGTATTTGTTATACAAGTAAGAGCTTTCGCCTTATAAAGGTGAGCTCTTTGTTAAAGTTGATTTTAGCATATATTACAGATTTTCGCAATACACAATGTCAAATATTTCTTAATATTATGTGGTGATAATCAGAGCTTATTTCGACCCAATCAGGATGCTATTGTAGATAGTTTTGCTGTGAAAATCAAAGATATAGTAGTAGTCAACTGTCAATGTAATTACCATTTTTTATCAAAATAACAAAACCCCTTGACTTTAGTTTGTTAATATGCTAAAATGCTGTTCGAATCAAATTAAAGGAGATTTTTTATGAAAAGACAAATAGCAATTTTATTGATTTTGGTCTTCGCCACCATTGCTTTTGCAAGCTGCGCAGAATCAGAGTCGGACTGGGCATATTTATCCGGCAAGGATGAGTTTGTGATTGGATACACTTTATATGCTCCCATGAACTATAAGGACGATAACGGCGAGCTTATCGGGTTTGATACAGAGTTTGCAAAAGCCTTATGCGAAGAGCTCGGACTTACTCCCAAGTTTGTCGAGATTAACTGGGATACCAAAGAAGTAGAGTTAAATGCCAAGACAATCGATACTATCTGGAACGGCTTTACCGTCAACGAAAATAGAAAAAAGGAAGTAGATTTTTCTATTCCTTACCTAACAAACAAGCAAGTTATAGTTATCAAGAAGAGCAATCAAGAGAAATATAAGACAATCGATGACTTTGCAGACGCTGCTTTCTCGGCAGAGAAGAAGTCGGCAGGCGAAGTTGCTATTTTGACCAACGACAAGATTAAGGATAACAAGTACACTCCGGCAGACAAGCAGACCGATGTTTTGCTCGAGGTTAAGTCCGGGACAAGTGATGCCGGAGTTATCGACTATGTAATGGCAAAGACCATGCTTGCAGAGGGTACCGACTACAGCGACCTTGTTATGATAGAGAGCATCCAGCTTGCACCCGAGGAGTATGCCATCGGATTTAGAAAGGCGAGCCCCGAGACTCTCAAGAAGGTTAACGAAGCTATAGAGAAATTAGGCAAGAGCGGTAAGCTCGAAGAGATTGCCGGCAAGTATGACTTGGTAGAACAGCTGTCTGACAACCTAAAAAAGTAAAACCATAATAATCCACGCCGATGCTTCTGAGCAAAGGGGCATCGGCGAATTTGTTTTTTTAAAGCAAGGAATACAACATGTCTTTTGCACAGGTAAACATTCATCTTTTAGAGGGGTTCGGCGTAACCTGCTATATATTTATACTAACCTTGGTATTGTCGTTACCTTTGGGTTTGCTTATATCCTTTGGCTCTATGTCAAAGATTTCCCCCATAAGATGGCTTACAAAGACTTTTGTCTGGATTATCAGAGGCTCGCCTTTGATGCTCCAGATATTGATTGTTTTTTATGTCCCGGGCTTGCTCTTTGACGCCCCTTTTAAGTCCCGTATGCTGGCGGTATTGATTGCTTTTGTTATCAATTATGCTGCGTATTTCTCTGAGATTTACCGGGGAGGAATCGAGAGCATTCCTGTCGGGCAGTACGAAGCCGGGCAAGTCTTGGGGATGACCAAGCCCCAGGTGTTCTTTAATGTGGTGTTGATGCAGATAGTCAAGCGCATAATGCCCGCCATCAGCAACGAAATAATTACCTTGGTCAAGGATACTTCCTTGGCAAGGGTAATTGCCGTCGCCGAGCTCATACGGTCTGCGCAGGATTTTGTAGCGGACGGACTTATATGGCCTCTGTTTTATTCCGGTGTGTTTTATTTAGCTTTTAGCGGGATACTCACACTTTTGTTCGGGTATATCGAGAAGAAATTGGATTACTACAAAGGATAAAGAAAAATGCCAATACTTCAAGTTTGTGATTTACAAAAGAATTATGACAAAAACCGGGTATTAAAGGGCATAAATTTTTCCCTCGGTAAGGGTGAAGTGCTCTCTATTATCGGGTCCTCCGGCAGCGGCAAGACCACGCTTCTGCGCTGTCTCAACTTCCTCGAAGAAGCCGAAAAGGGCAAGATTTTTGTCAATGATGAGTTGATTTATGATGCCGAGTACAAGGACATGATGACAAAAACCCAACGCAGACAAAGTCAATTGACCTTTGGATTGGTTTTTCAGTCTTTCAATTTGTTCCCGCAATACAATGTTTTAGAGAATGTGTCTTTGGCAGCGAAGCTTTTGGCAAAGGATAATCCCGACTATAGCAAAAACAAGAAGGCTATCATCAATAATATAGAACAAAAAGCCACTGCGTTAATTGACCGAGTAGGCCTGTTGGATAAGTTAGAGAGCTATCCCTGCCACCTATCCGGTGGTCAACAACAAAGGGTGGCAATAGCGAGAGCCCTACTTTTGAACCCTCAGATTTTGTGTTTTGACGAGCCAACAAGTGCCCTTGACCCCGAATTGACCGGAGAGGTGCTATCGGTAATCAAGGATTTGGCGACCGAAAAGATAACAATGTTGATAGTGACCCATGAGATGAACTTCGCACGGGATGTTTCGGATAAGGTGATTTTTATGGACGACGGTATGATTGCGGAAGAAGGTGTTCCCGAGCAAATCTTTGGCAAGCCCAAGTGCGAACGCTTACAGACCTTTCTTGGTGCAATGCTGGCAAACCAATAACTGGATATATAAAAGTCAAACCGCAGAGAGATTCTGCGGTTTTGACTTGCGCTTATTATAAATCATTGTAATATGATGACTTTTGACCCTTATCAAAATGCCGTTTATTCTATAAAAAAATAGAATTATGCATTGGCATAATTTTCCTCAACTGTCTACAATACTAATAATTGATATTGTAG
>CAZFVM010000076.1:0-6805 GCA_964522305.1 uncultured Oscillospiraceae bacterium | reverse complement strand
TTCCCATGGGGAAAGAGTTTGGTATTACCTTATTATCTTTGCAGCGGTTATGTTCATTGGTCTTTTCTTCATAAAAAAGAAAGAGGAAGTGAAAAAGGGCAAAGGCACAAAAAACAAGGCAAAAGTACTGTCTTCGACAAAACAAGACAACAAACCATACATTGATATTGTGGAAAACAAGTTAAAGATAATATAAAAACCCCTTTCCTGTAAAGCAAAAAGAGGAGGGGTACTCTAACCGATGATTCGATTGACCGTTATATATTTGTAGTCCGGTACCTTGCTTTTCAAAAACTGAGCAGCCTCGTCCGGGGTGGTGTCTATCAATCCGGACTTGGGTACGATATATGCTTTCATTCTATCGGCGTAGAGATAATAATCAAAAGGGGTTTCGTAAATCTTTTGCATATCGGAATAAAAAATCTCTTCTTTGTTCTCGAAGTCCTCTCCCGTCACCTCTACTATTAAGCCGTCGGGGGCAAAGATAAAGTCAAAATCGGCTTTTACCATCCTGCGGTCTTTCTTGTATTGCCTCTTCGGTACCTGCCCGGTCAGATAAGAGAACATGCCGATACACAGAAGTATAATTCCGCCCAATATCAGGTATCTGTTATCATAACGGGAAATGCCTCTCAGGATTAAAAAAACCGCAGAAACACTGCCCAGACCGTAGATTAACGCTTTTTTTGCCACAGGGTTCTTACCCTTAAAGAGCTGGAACTGGGCAAATCGTCGGTAGGTCTTATAGTCTATTTTTGATTTTGCGGTGAATTGCTTTTTCATACAAAGTCCTTTTTTTGGTGGCTATTATTGTAAAAGATGGTCCATCAAGGTGTATCCGTCTTTTAGATGCAGCACCCCGTTTTTGCCGCTGTATTCGTCGTAGATATCAAGTCCGCTGGGTCGGTTGTCCTCGGAGGAATATATAACAAAGGGCACGGCATCCATGGTATGGGTCCTCAAGTATAAGGGGGTGGGATGGTCCGGGGTAAGCAGAATCTTGTAGGGGACTTTACTGTTGTTGAGATACTCCATTAAAGGTACCAATATCAACGAATCTATAAACTCGATGGACTTTATCTTGTTATCCAGTTCGCCCCGGTGTCCGCTCTCGTCGGGAGCCTCCACATGAATATATACCAAATCGGCGCCTTTTTCCAGCTCGGATATGGCGACTCTTAGCTTTGAGGCATAGTCGGTGTCGATGGTGCCGGTGGCTCCCGGTACGAAGGGCGCTTTCATTCCGGCGGCAATGCCTATACCTTTTATCAAATCTACGGCACAGACCACACTGGCACTGAGCCCGGTCTTGTCTTTAAAAGAAGGGAGGTAGGGCTTTTTGCCCGGACCCCACAACCACAGGGAGTTCGCCTTTTTTAGTCCTCGTTTTTGACGATCTATATTCAAAGGATGGTTGTCTAACAAGTCAAAGGACTCTATCATCAACTCCCGCATCGGCAGGCTCTCGGGTCTCGAGGGTAAGTAGGGCGCTATGGGTTGGTCTAATATGTCGTGGGGGCGGGAAAAGTCGGTAAATTCGGGACAGTCCTTCCAGATAAGAGCATGGCGATAACTGACCCCGGGATAAAACCGCATATAGGAGTTGCCGAACCGCTCTTGCACGGCTTCTATTAAAACCTTTGCCTCCTCGGTGGGGATTTCGTCCGAGGAGTGGTCAAGCATTATTTTGTCTTCGTACTTGGGATGGTCGGACAAAGCGACTAAGTTTGCCCGGATGGCGGTATCCTCGGGCTGCAGGTCTATCCCCATGCTCAAAGCCTCGAGGGGGGACCGTCCCTTGGAGTACTTTCGAGGGTCATAGCCCATTAATGCCAAGTTCGCGGTATCGCTCTCCGGGGTCATGCCTTCGGGCACCGTATTGGCATTCCCGTTTATTCCCTGTTGTGCCAAAAAGTTCATTCCGGGCTTGTCAGCCACCTGCAAGGGGGTTTTTCCGTCAAGTTCTTTCATGGGTACATCGGACATACCGTCCCCAACCAAGATTATATATTTCATATAGAAATCCTTTCCAAAGCATCTCTTTGAAATTATAGCACATAACCGCCTCGTAAATCAACAAACATTTGCTCATCTCGGTTGACAAAGGGCGGGGTCAAATATATAATTAAAGTATAAAGATATGCTCATATTTTGGCAATAATAAGGAAAAGTTGATGAAAAAATATTCCATCGCAGGTTTGACGGTACAAATGAACCCCAAGGGGGAGACCCTTAAGGCTCAAAGCGCTCAATACCTGACGAACACGGACAAACAGGCGGATATAACAGTTGCCTTATCGCAAGAATATCTGATAAAAAAGCAATCCGAGAACCCACATCTTAGCCCGGACACCTGTGAATATGTCTTCACCGGTGCGACGTTTTATGATCAATTGCTGGACCACATGGGTCTTATACTCCACGCTTCGGCGGTGGTCTTGGATGGGGTCGCTTATCTTTTTTCGGCAAAGAGCGGCACCGGCAAGTCCACTCACACCGCTTTGTGGTTGGAGGCATTTCCCGATGCGTATATACTAAACGACGACAAACCGGCGTTAAGGCTGACTGACGGTATATTCAAAGCGAGCGGAACACCCTGGAGCGGTAAGACCGACCAAAGCATCAACAAGACAGTTCCGCTAAAGGCTATAGCCTTCTTGTCCCGGGGAGAGGTCAACTCTATCCGTAAGCTTACCACAAAAGAATCCCTGCCCTTGTTGTTGGAGCAGACTTTGCGCCCCTCCGGAAAGATAGACCGATTGCTGGAGCTGGTAGATGTGTTGTTGCGGACAGTTCCGGTTTATTCTTTGACCTGCGACATAAGTCATGAGGCGGTATATTGTTCCCATGGCGCCATGAGTATATCAAAATAAGAGATAATTAAGGAGATTTATAAATGAAAATCAAGGACGGATATGTATTAAAGGAAGTGGCAGGCAACACCATAGTGGTTAATGTAGGCGGAGCCTTAGACTTCAACGGAATGATTACCCTAAACGAAACAGGAAAAACACTCTGGAAGGTTTTGCAGGAGGGTACGGATAGTGACGGATTAGTAGAGGCGCTCCTCCGGGAGTTTGAAGTGGACAGGCAGACCGCAACGGCGGATGTGAATGTGTTTGTAAATAAACTGAAAGAAGCCGGTATAGTTGAATAAGAGTGTCACCCTAAACGAGGTTTATCCTTTGATAAAAGAGCAACTGGAAAGCGGCGGTACCGCCGGGTTTGTCACCCGGGGGACAAGTATGAAGCCCATGTTGCAGGACGGGGTGAACACCGTTTTTATCGCCAAACCCGAAGGTCGGTTAAAAAAATATGATATCCCTTTGTATCGCCGTGCCGACGGCAGCTTTGTTCTGCATCGGGTCATAAAGATAGGCTCCGACGGCAGTTATGTATGTCGGGGGGACAACCAGACCGTAAAGGAACACGGGGTCACCGACGACATGGTCATAGGGGTGGTATATGAATATACCCAAGGGGATAAGGTCAAAAAGACAAAGGGACCAAGCCATAAAGTGTATGCTGTTTATACGGTACATACGGCTGTTTTGAGAGCAAAGGCACGGGGTGTATCGTCCCGTATAAAGAGAAGGATAAACAAATGAAAGTAGCAGTCATAGGCTCCCGATCAATAAAACAGCTGGATATATCCGGGTATATTCCCAAGGGCATCACCCTGCTTATCACCGGGGGAGCCGAGGGCATAGACCGTCTGGCGGAGAAATATGCCGACAAAAAAGGGATACAAAAACAAATAATATTGCCGGACTATGAGAGATACGGCAGGAGTGCGCCCTTGCTTCGGGACAAAGTTATTGTAGAGAGTGCGGATATTGTTATAGCCATATGGGACGGTAAGTCTCGGGGTACAAAGTATACGATTAAGTATGCTCAGCAGATAGGTAAGCCTTTTGAGGTAAGTATAATCAATTAAAAATACATAGCAAAGCAAAAAAGCATGGGAGGGCAGTGGAATGTCTAAGGGTCTTACTCAGGGATTGTCGGATATAACCAAACTAACCGACGCAAAGAGCCGCTCCATATCTGCGGAGAACATCACCGGAGAAAAAGGAAAAGGCGGGATGGCTACCACCGGGTTTGGTGCCAACGCCGCCCGAGATTTGGGACAGGGATGGAAGGTATCTCCTGCAATAAAACTCAAGCCGGGGGAGGAGACTACTATTGCCGATATCAGAGGAATGGGGGCTATCAAGCATATTTGGATGACCGAAGGCTCTCCCCGCCCCAGACTGTTGATTATCAGGATTTATTGGGAGGATAACGAATACCCAAGTGTAGAGTGTCCTTTGGGGGACTTCTTTGCCACCGCGAATACCACGGTTCACAACTCTTTGTCTTCTTTGGCGGTATGTGTAAACCCGCGAAGGGGGCTTAACTGCTATTGGGAAATGCCCTTTCGCAAAGCCTGCAGGATTACAATAACCAACCTTTGGCATGCAGAGATAGTTCTTTTTTATCAGATAGATTATGTGTTGACCGAGATTCCGGAGTCCTCCGCTTATTTTCATGCCCAATTCCGGCGGGTCAACCCCTTGCCCTACAAAGAGGTCTATACCATCCTCGACGGCGTATCGGGTAAGGGCCAATATGTGGGCACCTATATGTTCTGGGGGGTAAACAACAACGGCTGGTGGGGAGAGGGAGAGATAAAGTTTTATCTCGACGGTGACAAAGACTTTCCCACTATCTGCGGTACGGGGACGGAGGATTACTTTTGCGGAGCATTTGACTTCGATGTGGATAACAAGTACATAGAGTTCAACACCCCCTATGCCGGGTTGGCACAGGTGACAAAGCAGGACGGGTGCTACAAGTCAAACCAGCGGTTCTCCCTTTATAGGTGGCATATCACCGATCCTGTTTATTTTGACAAAGACATTAAGGTAACAATCCAGGCTTTGGGATGGCGAAGCGAGGGTAGATACCTGCCTTTGCAGGACGACATATCCTCGGTGGCATACTGGTATCAGACCTTGCCGTCCAATCCGCCTCCTGCCATGATGAACGCCGATGAATTAGAGATAATATAACCTCTATAACAGACGGCGCAGGCATATACCCAACATATGCAAGAAAGCTAAAATAAAAACATTAATATAATATCAAAAGCATAAAACCGTGGCAAAAATGTGCTACGGTTTGTTTTGACAAAAGCATAAGCTAATATATCGTTATAATAGGGATGACAACGTTCTTATAGCGTTTATCGTGTCTTGATATGTGATGTCTTTTGCGTAGGGATAGTTCAACGTATATTTGTGCCATCTCTCTTTCAAAGTCCCGTCGGTTTCAATCTCATCTAATCTTCTTTCGATGTCAGCAAGAATATGAATTGTGTTTCTGTGTGTCATAGTTTCTGTTAGCGCTTTTTGAAAGACAGGCTTCTTAAAGTCTTTTTTGTTTACCAAAATATAAACATCATAAAAATCTCTGGGTCTGGTATTTAATCCTCCCCTTGACAGTATTGTTTCCAACTTTTCTGCAAGAACTGTTTCGATATTATATGCCCATATATCTATAATTTTTTCGTTAAAAAGCATTTTATAAGAACAAACTACTTCCTTTGGGGTTATAATATCTCCGGTGGTTATATCTACCGAAAGCGGAGTTGAAATGTTATCATAATTTGCTTTTATGGTTATTCTATATCCACCATAAACATCAGTATCTCGTATTAACTCTGCTTTGGAAGATGAAAACTTCACATCGTCGTCTAATTCAATGCTGCAAATGTAGTCGATTGCCTTTGTTAGTGTTTCGGAAGTCAAAGGATAATTCTTTATAGTTATATCCATGTCCATAGTGGAGCGATTTGCGATGCCCACGAGAGCGCCAATCAATATGCCGCCTTTTAATATAAAGTGATCTTTATATATAGACTTTGATAGCCTTTCCAGAAATCTTTCGAACATATAATTTTGTAGAATGACTTGAGCCGACACGCCTTTTTCTTTTGCCATGTTTCTTATTTTTGCTTTTAAGCTCATAGACCTGCTGCTCATATCAATACCTCCATATAGGTAGTTAATATTTTGTCTACTCTTAATTTTTTTGCGTATTCGAGAAGCAAAACCAAATCAAGCTGTTTTTTTGCATTTAATCTTTTGAGTGCATCAGAGAATATTTGGATATCCATCCTATTTCTGCTTCGCAAAGTGTCACAAATCGTTCTTTCGGCATTATAAGCAAAAACTGTGTTGCCCAAAGGCGTTTGGCTGCTTGCAATTCCCAAATCGTGCAACTCTTTCTTTATATAATAAGTTTTGGCTTTTTCGGACAATGATTTTACTACTTTATATCCGCTGGGAACAGTGACCGAAAACTCAAAAGGAGTTCGATCAGAAAGCCCGTGTAAAAAAAGAGCGGTTTCATGAGAAAATATAATGTTGGGAAATCTTTTTTGCAGAATGAACATTTCGTCTTCTAACTGCTCCGACTTCACATAAACACCTCTGTTTATCCTTTCGAATTCTCCATCTGCAACCATCATTGATAAATATGTCCGAGGTATTTTTTTGCTATCTAAGTCTAAGCTAAGCAATGTACCTTTTTGATTTTTGGCAATCGCATATATTTGTTCCCTGTAGTTCATTGTTATCACCACCATTTACAATAATACTTATATTATACACTGTATAAGTATATATGTAAAGAGAAACAACGATTTTCTTTTTGTAGTTTAAAAACGAAAAATCACCGATGATAGAAAGAATATAAAAAGCATCCCAATCGAGTAGAGGCTAACCGCTAAGGCTTCGCCCCTCTCACACCACCGTGCGTA
>CAZFVM010000075.1:0-6987 GCA_964522305.1 uncultured Oscillospiraceae bacterium | reverse complement strand
CTTAGGGTTTTGTGCAAAGGTAAAAACTATGCCCGGCTGTTTTTCTTCCCGGGAAATATCCGTAAAAACTTTTATCAACTTTGCGTGCCCCAGGTGAACACCATCGAAGTTCCCGATGGACAAGACTGTTTTTTCTTTGTAAGGGAGATTTAGCTCCGTTATTATTCTCATTAAGGCGCCTTTCCTCAAAAACCCTCTTGTTTTTGTCGGTTTTATAATATACCAACACTGCAATCTTTGTCAACTTATCCAAAAACCTTTTTTGTTAAAAATTCTGATACAAAGACAGTATTTTAAGAAGGGTGTTGTGCAAAAAACACGCTAAAAACAGACTTATTTAGTCAATTTGCAACGTGTTTTTTATAGCCGAAGCTTATGCTTTATGATTCTATGATTCGTTTTTGATATAACTGTATTTATTGGTTAAGCCTTTTGATTGAAACCTGCTTGGTCAAAATCTGCCGGATTAATCCTCTGCACAAGAGATGTTTTTAAAAAATAGCTTTCTCAATAAATCCTCTGTCAAGAATTACCTACTCCACCCCGGCGATGGCAAAGAGATATTCGCTGCTCCCGGGGAAACTGATGGTAAACTTCTTTATGGGTATTCCGTTTATCCGGGTAAGTAATTTTTCGCCGTCGGATACCGAGAAATTCAAGAAATCCGACACCCCTTTCCCGGTTAACTTCACATAGGCTTCCTTCCTTACCCACACCCTTACAAAGCGCAGGGGATCTCCGTTGCCCTCTCGGACATATTCCGCCTCTTCTTCGGTAAAAAACCTTTCTGCTATGGCGATGTAATCGGTTTTGTTGGTCGGACCAAACCGCACCAAGTGCTCTCCGTCCACTCCCACAGGCTTGTCAGACAAAACACATATCAACACCGAGCCGGTGGTGGTAACCGAAATAAACTGGTCTTTTTGGGCGCCCTTTATATATGGTTTCCCTTTTTCGTTATACAAAACCTCGGCATCCTGGTCTTCCAGGTGGTTTTTTACCGCTTGTTCTATGGCAGCATGCCTCTTCTCTTTATCCTTGATGTACTCGAGAACAAAGGTTTTAATAGCCATCTTATCAAAAATCCCTTTCCGCTTTACGCTTTTGTGAATTGTACTTACTCTTCTTTAAGTTACGGGCTGTTCTTCTGCTTCTTCGATTTGTCCTTCTTCGGGTTGTTCCGACTCATGGTTTTGAGTCCCTTTGCTTTCTGTCTCGTTGTTCTCCGTCTCTTCCTCTTCTTCCTCCGAAACCTTGGCAAACCCTACAATCGAGGCTTCTTCCGAAACTCGCATCATAATAACTCCGGCGGTAGCCCTGCCATAAACAGGTATTTCATCTACCTTTGTCCTAATTATAATACCCTGGTCGGTAATCAACATTATATCATCTGTGGGAGCAACTATGGAGATTCCCGCAAGAGCTCCGGTCTTTTCGTTGGTGCGATGACAAATAATTCCTTTTCCTCCTCTTTTTTGAAGGGAAAACTCCTCTATCTCGCTTCTCTTACCATATCCGCTCTCGGTTATGGTAAGCACTTTTGCCTGATCTTCTTCATAGTCCTTGGGAATAACTGCGGCTCCTACTATATAGTCGTCCTTGTCAAGGCGCATACCCCTGACTCCTCGGGCCTGTCGTCCCATTATACGGACATCGTCCTCATCAAACCGTATAGATTGTCCATTGCGACTTGCGGCTATAATATGGTCATGTCCCGTGGTCTTCATAACATAGAGGAGTTCGTCCCCCTCGTCTAAGTTAATGGCATGAAACCCGGTGGAGCGCCTTGTCTGATAGGACATCAGGGATACTCGTTTTATAACCCCTTGTTTTGTCATCAATACCAGGTTTTCGTCTTCGGTAAACTCCAACACAGGAATAATTGCGGTTATTTTTTCCTCTTCGTCCAAGGAAAGCACATTAACCAAGTTAGTTCCCTTCGCCGTCCTTCCGCTGGAGGGGATTTCATAGCATTTCTTTATATACATCCTGCCCTTGTTGGAAAACAGCAGTACAAAATCATGGCTGTGGGAAACAATCACATCTTCTACAAAGTCTTCGTCCCGGGTGGACATGGCGGTTATACCCTTTCCGCCCCTTCTTTGGGCTTGATAGGTTTCGGCGGGCAGTCTCTTTATATATCCCGCATGGGTAACCGTGACAACACAATTTTCCCGCTCTATCAAGTCTTCCAATAGAATTTCGTCCTCGGCTTCTTGAATATCTGTCCTGCGCTCGTCTCCATGTTTTTTCTTAATCTCTAAAAGGTCGGTCTTTATTATATCCAGGATTTTTTGCCTGTCGCTTAAGATGCCTTTTAGCTCGGTTATCAACGCGTATAAAGTCTCAAGTCTTTCTTCTATCTTTTTTCTTTCCAGTCCGGACAATCTGCCCAAGGTCATTTCAACAATGGCTTGGGACTGAAGGTCTGTCAGATTAAATTTTACTTTAAGGTTTTCCCTCGCTTCCGAGACATTTGCGCTGTTTCGGATGACATTAATAACCTCATCGATATTATCGATGGCTATTTTTAATCCTTCGTATATATGAGCCTCTCGCTCGGCTTTTTCCAGCTCAAACTTGGTCCGCCGGGTTATTACATCCTCTTGGTGATTTATGTAATGGACAATAACTTCTTTTAAGTTTAATGTTTTTGGCTGGTTATTAACCAATGCCAACATATTTATGGCAAAAGTGTCCTGGAGCTGACTGTATTTGTACAAGAGGTTTAGTACAACCTGGGGGTTTGCGTCTCGCTTTACCTCCACTACAATCCTCATACCTTTGCGCCCGGATTCGTTTCTGATATCGCTGATGCCTTCTATGCGCTTGTTTCTTATAAGATTGACCATATTATCAAGAAGGGTCGAACGGTTAACCTGATAGGGAAGTTCTGTAATTATTATGCTGGTTCTACCCTGTTTTTCTTCAAAGTGGGCTTTTGCCCTAACCCTGACTCTGCCTCGTCCGGTCAAGTAAGCTTCATAAATCCCGCCGGTGCCATAGATGGTTCCATAGGTAGGAAAATCCGGTCCTTTAACAAACTCTATCAAGTCCATTATGGAACAATCGGGGTTATCCATGGCAAAAATAGTGGCATCAATGACTTCGTTTAGGTTGTGGGGTGGGATATTTGTCGCCATTCCCACGGCTATTCCGATAGAGCCGTTCACCAACAGATTGGGGAACCTGGCAGGCAAAACAGAGGGTTCTTCCCTGGAATTATCGAAGTTAGATACAAAGGTTACCACGTTTTTTTCGATATCCTCCAGCATATCCGCAGAAATCCTTGCCATTCTCGCCGAAGTATAACGGTAAGCAGCGGCGCCGTCCCCGTCTATGTTTCCGAAGTTACCATACCCTTCCACCAAGGGATATCTAAGAGAAAAGGGCTGAGCCATACGGACCATAGTCTCGTATACTGCTGCGTCTCCGTGGGGATGATATCTACCCAAGACATTACCAACCGTATTAACAGATTTTCTAAAGGGTCTGTCATGGGTAAACCTGTCTTCATACATGGCATAGAGTATCCGCCGATGTACCGGCTTTAGTCCGTCCCGAACATCCGGCAGCGCTCGTCCTACTATAACCGACATTGCGTATTCTATATATGCGGACTTTATTTCTTTTTCTATTCCTACATTTCGTATGGTTTGCTCTTCATGGGAGCTATAATCATATCCTTGGTCTTTTTTGGTAGCCATTATTTCCCCTCCTTCCTATATATCCAGGTTTGTGGCATATTTTGCGTTTTCTTCGATAAACTCTCGTCTGGGTTCTACCTTATCCCCCATCAACACCGAGAACAACGCATCTGCTTCATAGACATCCTCTATGGAAATCTTCTTTAATATCCGAGTCGCGGGGTCCATGGTAGTTTCCCACAACTCATCCTTGTTCATCTGCCCCAACCCTTTATACCGCTCGGCGGTGGAGTTAGACCCAAGCTCATCCATATAAAAGTCCATTTCCTCTTCGGTAAAAGCATATCTTTCTTGTTTTCCCCTGGAAACTTTATACAAAGGCGGAGTTGCCACATAGACATGTCCGTTTTCTATTAAGGGTTTCATATGTCTAAAGAAAAAGGTTAATAATAGGGTCATTATATGGGCGCCGTCAACGTCTGCATCCGCCATAATAATAACTTTTCCATATCTTAGTTTTGTTATGTCGAATTCCGGTCCAATTCCCGTGCCCAATGCCAATATTATAGGAGTTATCTGGGTGGAGGCATATATTCTGTCCAGCCGACTTTTCTCCACGTTTAATATCTTGCCTCTCAAGGGCAAAATCGCTTGGAATTGACTGTCTCTGCCATCTTTTGCGGTACCTCCGGCAGAGTCTCCTTCCACCAGATAAAGCTCGGTATATTCCATCCGTCTTTCGTTACAGTCTGCCAATTTGCTGGGCAGGGAAGAGCTCTCCAACAGTCCTTTTCGGCGGGTTAATTCCCTGGCTTTTTTTGCCGCTTCCCGAGCACGGGATGCCTGGATGGCTTTTTCTATTATTACCTTGGCAGATGCCGGGTTTTCCTCTAAATATATAGCGAGTTTTTCGTTGAGCATCACCTCTACCAAAGTCCGAATTTCACTGTTACCAAGCTTTGCTTTTGTTTGGGATTCGAACTGGGCGTCTTCCAGCTTTACACTGATTATAGCGGTTATTCCTTCCCGAACATCGTCCCCGGTAAGTCTTTCTTCATTCTTTAGGATGCCGTACTTTTTACCATAATCGTTAAACACTTTTGTGATAGCGGATTTAAACCCGGTTTCGTGGGTACCGCCATCGATAGTGTTCATATTGTTGGCAAAGGACAGGATTGTCTCGTTATAAGTATCGTTGTATTGAATAGCCACTTCTGCTATGGATGTGTCCTTGGTACCGGATACATATATTACATCTTCATGGAGTACCTGGGCTCTTTTTTTGTTGTTAATGTATTCTACAAAACTCTTTATCCCGCCCTCATAGCAAAAGATAGACTCTTCAGCCTCCGTTTCCCGCTTATCTATAAGGGAAACACAGACCCCGGCGTTGAGAAAAGCTTGTTCCCTCAACCTGGAAGCAACCATTTCTTTTTCGAACTCCACCGTTTCAAAAATCTCGTCATCGGGATAAAATTTTACGGTAAGCCCCTTTTCTTTTGTGTCTCCTACTTCTCTAAAAGGCTCTTTTACTTTACCATATTCAAAAACTATGGAGTATTCCTTACCGTCCCGACGATTGGTAACCTCCATCCGTCTTGACAAAGCGTTAACAACCGCCGCTCCCACACCGTGCAATCCGCCGGCGATTTTATATCCTCCTCCGCCAAATTTTCCCCCCGCATGCAAAACAGTGAAAATAACCTGTAAAGTGGGAAGATTTAGTTTGGGATGGGTACCCGAAGGGATACCTCTGCCGTTATCTTCAACGGTTATACTTTTATCCGGGTTGATACTTACCGTAATCTTATCGCAATATCCGGCCAAAGCTTCATCGATGGAGTTGTCTACTATTTCGTGTATGAGGTGATGCAACCCCTTGGCAGAGGTTGTACCCACATACATTCCCGGTCTTTTTCGGACGGCTTCCAATCCTTCCAGGACTTGTATTTCGCTATCTCCATAATTTTGTTTAATCTCGTTTGTCATAAATTAAAATACTATCCTTTTCTGCTCTTTTTTTCAATGATTTTGCTGAATTTTGGGTAATATACAGAGTTTCACATAGACTGTTCTCGGTCAAAACAAAACTCTTTGGCAGGTCATCACACAAATTAACCACTCTTTTGTTATCCTGAAGGTTAGACAAAAAGTTTTTTGTATCCCCGGAAACTGTGGTGTTCTCTATATCAAAAATGCCTACTATATCTCTACTCAAAACACTTTCGTTTTTTCCTAAGTGAAAAAACATTTTCCATCCTCCATATATATCTTGTTGTCACTTTTTACAGTGGCAAAAAAGTCCTTTTCACAACCTGTAAGAATAACCTGTTTCCCCGCAGTTTTTTTCAGTACAAAGTTTTTTCTTTTTGTATCCAGCTCACTGAGGATATCGTCCAACAAAAACACAGGATACTCTCCGGTTATTCTTTTGGATATCTCTCCCTCCGCCAATTTCAAAGCTAAGACCGCCGAGCGTTGTTGTCCTTGAGAAGCAAATATTTTAGCGTTCTTTTGATTGATGTTTATAACAAAATCATCTTTATGGGGTCCGTAAAGGGATACTCCTCTTTGTATTTCTTGTTCTTTTTTTGACTGTAACAGTTCTAAATATCTTTCTTTAATCTCATCACTTAACTTTTTGTCGTTTTCTTCCTCTGTTGACACCTGAGCTATATATTCCAGCTCCAAAACCTCGGTGTTCTTAGTCATCTCCCTCATAAAACATTCCGCTTCACCCATGAGCAAACTCACGTATTTCTTTCTAAAGACGGTAATATGAGCGCCTAAAGTGGCTATTTTTTCGTTATATACTTCCAACAGTTCTTTTGATACGGTTTTTGTTTTAAGCAGTGCATTTTTTTGGCTCACCGTGCGATTATATTGGCTCAACACCCCTACATATCTGGGAAAACACTGGAATATTGCAAGGTCCAAAAATCTTCTTCTTATTTCCGGTGACCCTTTTACCAAATTAAGATGATCCGGTGTAAAAATAACACTTCTAAAAATACCGAGATATTCCGATACTTTGGTAACCTGGGTTCCGTTTTTGTATATTTTTTTATTTTGTCCTTTTTCAAACCTGATCGCCAAGGTTTGTTTTACTCCGGGGGAGGGGGTAATATCTATTGGTTGCCCGGTATCCCGGGTATTCTTAATATGAGTGTTTGTTTCAAACTCTATTTCCAACAACGCCTGATCCGTATCAAATCTTATAAAATCCCTGTTTTTGCTTCCCCTAAAACTCTTACCGGCAGAAAACAAAAAAATTGCTTCCAGAACATTGGTTTTCCCTACACCATTGTCTCCATACAAAACATTGATGTTATCAGAAAAA
>CAZFVM010000074.1:0-7004 GCA_964522305.1 uncultured Oscillospiraceae bacterium | reverse complement strand
TTTACGTTTCCCAACTTCGCACTTTGTACGAAGAATAGCATGCAATAGCTATTCTTCAAGAATGATGGAAATCTATAAGAATGACGAAATTCTATGAATTGCGTCATTTAAACATCATTTAAGCTTCCCAACTATCCTTAAAAAGGCTTCATCGCCTTTTAAGGATCTATTGACAAAACCCCTCCCAAATCGCATAATAAAACAAGGCATTACCCGGATGCAACTGCGAGCGAGACAAGACAAGCCATCACAGAAAGGCAAAGAATAATGAAGCAGGGTAAGATACTCATAGTAGAAGACGACAACAGCATATCAAAGAATATATCTTTATTACTTAGCGGAGAAGGTTATCATACAGTTATTGCTCAGAGCCAAAAGTCGGCAATAGAGCGTATCGAGACAGAGGATTTTGATCTAATCCTGCTGGATATCTCTTTACCTGACGGTAGCGGTTACAATGTCTGCACCGCAGCAAAACGAATCAAAGATACTCCGGTTATCTTTTTGACTGCATCGGACGATGAAATAAGCGTGGTGACCGGGCTCGATTTAGGAGCAGAGGACTACATTATCAAGCCTTTCAGGCCTTTAGAACTGCTATCCCGGATAAAGAATGTACTGCGTCGGAGCGGAAAGGCGGTTTCGGTCTTTGAGATAGAGGATATAAAGATAGACACAGTCCGGGGAACAGTGCACAAGCAAGGCACCGAGGTGTTTTTGTCCGCTTTGGAATATCGTTTGCTTTTGGTATTTATAAACAACCGCGGAGCAGTGCTTAGCAGAGAAAAACTCCTTAGCGAAATATGGGATATCGCCGGCGAGTTTGTCAATGACAACACCTTGACCGTATATATAAAGAGGCTGCGGGAAAAAGTAGAACAAGACCCTCAAAACCCACGAATCATACGGACAATTCGAGGGTTGGGTTATAAGATGGATGAATAAAATGAGCTTTATCAACAACGAAGAAATAAGACTGCCCGCTCTATTGATGTTAGTGGTATCCGCTTCGCTTACGGTAGCAGGTTTTGTAGTGAGCAATACTGCCGGTATCTTAGTTTTGCTCGCCTGTTTGGTACTGTGTGCAATCTTTTTTATAGTTACAAAAAAGCGTTACGACGCTATTTCCGCTTTGAGTTCTCGGGTCGACAGGGTGCTCCATGGGGAGGAAGAGCTTGATTTTCAGTCATTTTCCGAAGGGGAGCTGTCTATACTCGAAGGTGATATTCAAAAAATGACAGTAAGACTCCGGGAACAAGCAGAAGCTCTCAAGAGGGACAAGGCGTTCCTCGCCGATGGGATGGCAGACATCTCCCATCAAATCCGTACCCCCCTTACCTCTATCCGGATACTAACAGCGCTTTTGGCAAAGCCCGAAGTTCAAGCAGAAGAACGTATCGAGTTCACCAGAGAAATGGAGACCATGGTAGGCAGGATAGATTGGCTGCTGACCACACTCCTCAAAATGTCAAAGATTGATGCAGGCACCGCATATTTCGAGAAGCAAAGAATATCTCTTAATAAGTTAATCGACAAATCCATAGAGCCCCTCGAGATACCCTTGGACATAAAAGACATCTCGGTCAAAGTCGAGTGTGCAAAAGATGTCATAGTCGACTTAGACCACAACTGGACTGCAGAAGCCCTGGGCAACATTATCAAGAACTCTATGGAACACGCACCCCGGGGCGGCACTATCACTATCAACTGTAGCCAAAACAACTTGTTTACCTTGATAAAGATATGTGACAACGGTAAAGGGATTGCAAAAGAGGATTTGCCCCATCTCTTCGAGCGGTTTTACCAAGGCACGCATACAAAGAGCGGGAGCTTTGGTGTTGGGCTCGCTCTATCCCGAATGATCATGTCAGCACAAAACGCAACAATAAAGGCAGAAAACTCCCCCACAAGAGGAGCCTGCTTTACGATAAAGGTTTATCATTCAAATATGTAAAGTGACGTTTTTGTTATCAAAAAGTCACCGACCTGTCACCCACCCTCGATATACTAAGACCATAAAAACAAAAAAAGGAGTTTTTTATGGAAATCTTAAGAGTTGAAAATCTATCCAAGACATATGGCAAAGACGAAAACATAGTCAAAGCATTAGATAATGTATCCTTCTCGGTAAACAAAGGCGAGTTCATAGCAATCACCGGTCCCAGCGGTTCGGGAAAGTCCACACTACTGCATATTTTAGGTGGTGTCGACACGCCGACATCGGGCAAAGTTTTTGTAGGCGGCAAGGATGTATATGCACAAGACCATGAGCAATTAGCGATATTTCGTCGCAGACAGGTCGGGTTAATATATCAGTTCTACAACCTTATCCCGGTCCTGACCTTAGAAGAAAACATCACTTTACCCTTGCTAATGGATGGTAAAAAAGTAAACAAACAAAGGTTTGACGAGCTGATAGATATCCTCGATTTAAAAGAGCGAATCGGACATCTGCCCAACCAATTGTCCGGCGGTCAACAACAAAGGGCTTCTATCGGCAGAGCATTGATTAATGCACCTGCAATAGTGTTGGCAGACGAACCCACCGGCAACTTAGACAGCAAAAACGGTCAACAGATAATGGAACTGCTAAAGCTTAGCAACCAAAAGTATCACCAAACCCTGATGATTATCACCCATGACGAAAACATAGCCCTGCAAGCGGGACGAATCATCAGTATCGAAGACGGAAAAATCTCAAGGGATGAGGTGATTCGAAGATGAACGTTTTTTCAAAGATCACCTTACAAAGCCTAAAGAAAAACTACACCCGTACCATAGTTACCGTCATCGGCGTTATTTTGTCCGTTGCTTTGATTACAGCGGTTACAACCTTTATTTCGTCTATGCAAGACTTTTTGGTTCGGTCTTCCATAGCCGATACAGGGGATTGGCACGGTAAGTTTATGGATGTAGACCAAGGGTTTATCCAAGACCTTGACAAAAAAAGCGAAGTTACAGATACAACCCTAGTGCAAAACTTGGGTTACTCTTTCCTCGAAGGAGGCAAAAACAAGTACAAGCCCTACCTCTTTATAGCCGGATTCGAAGACAAATCCTTCGAGACCTTACCGGTCAAGCTGGTAGAAGGCAGATTACCAAAGGCCAAAGGCGAAATCCTCATCCCCTCACATATCAAGACAAACGGTGGAGTGATATACAAAGTTGGGGATACCCTAAATATCGAGATAGGCAACCGTGTTCAAGACGGAAAATCACTTAACCAAAACAAACCCTTCTTATCCGATGACGACGAGCCCGAGAGCTTTGTTATAAGAGGGGAAGAGTCTTATAAGATAGTCGGGATATACGAAAGACCAAGTTTCGAGCCCTATTCCGCGCCGGGATACACAGTTATAACTCTGGCATCTTCTGCGAGCGTCTCACCAAATAACTATGATGTCTACTATAGTCTCAAGTCTCCTTCAAGGATTTTTGACTTCGAAAAGCAGTTTGCTGAGGTTGCAGACGCTCAGACCAACAGCGAATATCTCAGAGCTTTGGGGGTATCCGAGAATATAGGGTATAATGCTGTTGTTTATTCCATGGCAGCGATACTGATAATGTTGATATTGGTGGGCTCTGTTCTACTTATATACAACTCCTTCTCTATCTCGGTCAGCGAGCGAGTCAGGCAGTTTGGCATTTTATCCTCGGTAGGGGCAACAAAAAGACAATTGCGTCGTTCTGTGTTGTTTGAGGGGATATGTATAGGTGCAGTGGGTATACCTTTAGGTATTTTGTCCGGTATAGCCGGCATCGGTATAACGCTAAAACTATTGCAAGGTATTTTGGATTCTATACTGTTTAGAGACGGGGTTCATTTTCTGCTTTCGGTATCGGTCCCTTCAGTGGTTATCGCCGGGATTATAGGTATTGTTGTTATCCTTATATCTGCATATATACCGGCAAGAAAAGCAGCAAAGAGACCGGCAATCGAGAGTATCCGCCAAACCCAAGATATAAAAATTGAAGCTGGTTCGGTCAAGACACCGCGACTCACCGACAAGTTGTTTGGACTGGAAGGCAGGATAGCCCACAAGAATTTCAAGCGAAACAAAAAGCGCTATCGCTCTACGGTAATTTCCCTCGTGGTCAGCGTCGTATTATTTGTCTCGGCAAGCGCCTTCGGCATGTATCTCAAGACAGGGACAGAGACCTCTTTTGCCGGCGAAGACTTTGATATTTCGGTCTACCTATACCGCTCAAGCGATGTCGATGTATCAACCATATATCAAAAACTGCAAAGCGTAAACGGAATCACCAACAGCTCCTTTCAAGTATATACTGCATATAGCGGTGAAATACCCGTAAGCGCTTTATCTGATCGGTACAAACAAAACTTTTCCGATTTGACAGATTTAGACAACAAAGCAACTCACACCGACGGTGTTTCCCTTACCTTTATCGATGACCGGACTTACTTCGAGTTTTTGAAGTCCCAGGGGTTGTCAGCAGAGAAGTACGACGGCAAAGGTAATATGTTCCTGGCGTATGCGAAGAACACTTACTACGACCCGGATAGCAGAAGAGTTATATCTTTTGATATTCTAAAAGATAAGCAAGATGTGTCTATTACCCTCAAGTCTTTCGTTACCGATGACGACAGAGGTCCCTTTGAGCTAACCCTAACACCGACAGACAAGGCGCCCTTTGGGTTTTCCACATCCTCTTTTTCGGGGTTCGGAGTATTGGCTCCTTACTCCGCCAGAGACAATTTTATCTCGGACAGCGATGTTGGGATATACATGGTTTTTGAGACAACCGATTCCATAAAATCCGAGGATGAAATGGTAAAGGTTTTGAGCGAACATGATATTTTTTCCGAGAACTATCATATCAACAATATTTTCAAGATTGAGCAAGAGAACCGCAGAATACTGTTAGTAGTTAATGTGTTTGCATATGGGTTTATAATACTGATGGCGCTTATCACCATAGCGAACGTCTTCAACACTATCTCTACCAATATAAATCTTAGGCGCAGAGAGTTTGCAATGCTCAGGTCGGTGGGGATGACAGGTAAGAGCTTTAACAAAATGATGAACTTAGAGTCTGTTTTGTTTGGAGTCAAGGCACTTCTTATAGGTCTGCCTATTTCCGGTGGAATAACCTATCTCATTTACTTGGCTATGATGGAGGGGGTAGATGTAGCGTTTAGTTTACCCTGGCTTAGTATAGGTATTAGCGTGGTTGGAGTTTTTATAGTTGTGTTTATCAGTATGATATACTCCACCAACAAGATAAAAACAGAAAACATGATCGAAGCCATCAAACGAGACGCATAAGCCAAAAAACCAAAAACCAAAATATAACTGAAAATCAAAAATATCTCGCCCATCTTATCGGATGAACGAGATATTTTGCTTTTTACGAGCTGCTTTGTTACAGCCCCTTCTAATCCCTTATTCAGTTACAATCAAAGCAAAACGCAAAACCCCAAAAAACGTCTATACTCAAAACCTCTTTTTATACAATATATCATTTCGGACATTTGTCCGTTCCTTAACTGTAAACGAAGTTTACGTCAAAACTGCGCGAAGAATAGCATGCAATAGCATTCTTCAAGAATGAAGGAAATCTGTGATTTACTTCATTTACGTCAACTTCACAACTATTGGCTTTGCCAACGTCTAAACTGTTGACTTCGTCAACCTCACAACTACGACCGCAGGTCGTGTCTAAACTGTGGGCGAAGAATAGCATTTAGCTGCTATTCTTCAAGAATGATGGAAATCTATGATTTACATCATTTACACCTCCGAACTATATCCCTATAGGATATCGTCTATCATTTCAAGCTCATCAGCCGAAAAAGATGTGTTTTTGATTGCATTTATGTTTTGGGTAATCTGCGAAGCTTTCGATGCCCCTACCAGTACACTGGTGACATATCCATCCCGCAAAATCCAGGCGAGAGCCATCTCCGCCAATGATTGCCCTCTCGAGTTTGCTATCTCATTGAGTTTTTTTACCTGCTCCATTCTCTCCGAGGTCAATGCGCTTTCTTTAAAGAATTGACCGTCTCTTTTAATTCTGCTGTCTTCCGGTACGCCATGTAGATATTTATCAGTAAGCAGGCCTTGTTCCAAGGGGGAAAAAGCTATTATTCCTTTCCCGTGCTTTTTCGCAGACTCTTTCAGCCCATTGTTTTCTATAGCCCTGTCAAAGATTGAATATCTGTTTTGGTTGATTACAAAAGGACAATTTAGGTCATCCAGGATTTTTGCAGCTTTTTCAAAAGTCGGTCCGTCATAGTTAGAAAGCCCGATATAAAGAGCCTTACCGCTTACAACTATTTGCGCCAACGCACCCATTGTTTCTTCGAGGGGAGTGTTTGGGTCCATTCTATGATGGTAAAAAATATCAACATACTCAAGATTCAATCTTTTTAGGCTTTGGTCTATGCTCGAGAGCAGGTATTTTCGACTACCCCAATCCCCATAAGGACCTTCCCACATATAATACCCCGCTTTTGTGCTGATAATCAGCTCATCACGATAGCTTTTTAGATTCTCGTTAAGGATTCTGCCAAAGTTTTTTTCCGCACTGCCTGCTTGAGGGCCATAGTTATTAGCCAAATCAAAATGTGTAATACCATTATCAAAAGCGGTAAAACACATATCCTTCATACTCTCATAAGATGAAAGATCCCCGAAGTTGTACCAAAGCCCCAGGGATATCGCGGGCAGTAGCAATCCGCTGTTCCCACAACGATTATACTCAATAGTTTTATACCGATTTTCGTTCGCCTTATACATTCTTTCCACCTCTTATTTTTAAATTTAGATTGTCAAATAATTTACTATGATTTCGCTATCTATCAATATTTATGTGTCCCAACTGTACGAAGAATAGCATTAAACTGCTATTCTTCAAGAATGAAGGAAATCTGTGATTTACTTCATTTACGTCAACCTCCCAACTGTGGGCGAAGAATAGCATTAAGCTGCTATTCTTCAAGAATGAAGGAAATCTGTGATTTACTTCATTTACGTCAACCT
>CAZFVM010000073.1:0-7008 GCA_964522305.1 uncultured Oscillospiraceae bacterium | reverse complement strand
ACCTGTACCCGCTCGAACAAAATATTCGCATTTTTTTTCATCTCAAAGCCTCCTGAACTTCAAATAGTTCGGAGGATCCATAGGAATAATCAAAAGCGACTCTTCCGGAGCCTTTTTGGCGGTTAGACATTTATACCTTCCTCCTTTTTCACTCTTTTTCCTCTGAAAGAGGGTATGGAGCCTAAGACCGGGAGCTCATGTTTTTCTACGATATCGTTTGTGGATTTGATTCTTACATCCAGGGATTCCCGGACCAAAATAATCACAAAGACCAAAGCCATACCGAGGACGAACCCGAGAATAGAGAAGGTCTTGGTGGTGTCTCCGGATATTCTTGGTGGCTCGGGGTCATCTATTACATTAACGTTAGCTGTGTAATTTACACTTTTTAAATAACTGTCGAGGCTTTCGTTAATAGTGCGCATGACTTCCAAAGGCACGTCCTTCTTTTTGCTTTTGTATTGCAAAGCTATTATCTCCGTGCTGTTTCTCGAAGTAAAGGAGGTGCCGGATTTCAATTCCAAATAATCTGTCTTAGCTTTTATTCCCTCGGGAAGACTTGAATGAATTCTTTGAAAGAAGTTATTGGTGTCGAGTATACCGATAAAAGACTCAACCAACATTCTATCGGTGTTGATGTTTGAAGGGCTCATATCCGGGTTTTGTTTACTGGTGTGGATAATTATCTTTGATTCCGAATAATAAACCGGATCAACCAAAAACTTTGAATAAGCAAAAGCCAAGCCCAAAAATAGCAATCCACCGGCTATAATCAGGATTAAATTTGCCTTTACAATCCGATAAAGTTTTTCATAAGTAAAATCCATAATTCTCTCCATTTTTCTGTGTTTTGGATTAAAATATAATTAAACTAAATAAAAAAAACAACACATATTTACATACTACACATAAAACTACATATAGTCAAGGTCTTGAGTAAAAAACCTTGATTATTTGGTGTAATATTAGAAGAACTCAACTTTCTACGTCTACTGGTCTATTTTGCTCCGCGGATTCATATATCGCCAGGATAGTGTCTACCGCTTTCCTGCCCTCATAACCATCTATCATAGGTCTTCTGTCGGTGTTCAAAGCATCTACAAAGTCCAAGTATTGACTTATGTGTCCATCGGTAGAAAAAGCACTGGGTGTAGAAGCAGTGTGCCCGGAGGCATAAGTAGGTTGAAGCACTATGTCTTCATAGTTGGTGTTGTCAATATCCCAACGCTTAATAGCGGTCTCTTCCAAAACGATTGTTCCCTTTTCACCGTTGATTTCAAGCCGACGGGGATAACCGGGATAAACCGAGGTGGTAGCTTGGATTACACCTATGGCTCCGCTTTCAAAGTTGACCACGGCGGATAGGGTGTCTTCGACTTCAATTTTGCGAGTCAGGGTTTTTGAGATGGCAAAAACATTTTTTATGTTCCCGGCCAAGTATATGAGAAGGTCGACCCCGTGGATACCCTGGTTCATCAACGCCCCTCCACCGTCTATTCTCTTAGTGCCCCTCCAGCTTCCGCTGTCATAGTAGTCTTGGGTTCGGTTATACTTCATATATATATCGGCGCAAAGAATTTTGCCCAACAGATTGTCGTCTAAGGCTTTTTTGACTTTCACCACGCTTTTGGCAAATCGGGTCTGGCTGATTGCGGTCAGCACTACGCCGTTTTCTTTGCAAGCCGCCTGAACGTCCCGCAATTGCTCTTTGGTAATGGCCATAGGTTTTTCTACCACTATATGTTTTTTGGCGTTAGCGGCAGCTATAGCAACCTGGGCATGATATCCGCTGGGAACACATATGCTTATAGCATCGACATCGGGAGATGCCAACATTTCTTCTAAAGTAAGAATATGCTTTATGTTATGGCGCTTACAAAACTTCTCGGCAGCATCATAAACCACATCGGTTGCCCCGGCAATTTGCGCATATTCAGGTATTTCCAATAAAGCATTCGCATGGAAATCTGCGATTATTCCACATCCAACAATACCAAATCTGATTTTTTTCTTCATAAAATAACACCACAATTTTTGTATAGTAATATCATTATAAATATATAAGAATAATACCATATGAGTAGACTCAAGTCAAACGTTAAAAAGGTAAACCCTTGACTTGATAGGATGAATGTTGTATCATTTATTACACTATTGTAAATCTAAAAGCGAAAGAAGGAAACAACAATGCATCGTGTTTATAATTTTTCGGCAGGACCTTCTAATTTGCCCTTGGTAGTGCTGCAGAGAGCAGCGTCAGAAATGACCGATTACGCCGGTAGCGGAATGTCGGTGATGGAGATGAGCCACAGGTCAAAAATATATATCGAGATTTTTAATTCAACGGTTGCAAAACTCAGAAAGTTGATGAACATTCCCGAGAACTACAAGGTGCTGCTACTGCAAGGCGGAGCTACAACCCAGTTTTCCGCAGTCCCTTTAAACCTCATGAACAAAAACAAAAAAGCAGACTATATAATAAGCGGTCAGTTTTCCAAAAAAGCGGCACAAGAAGCCGCGAGATACGGAGAGGTTACAGCCTTAGCGGACTCCAAGGACAAAAACTATAGCTATGTACCCTATGTAGACTCCTTTTCTCCGGATGCAGATTATGTCCACATCTGTTCCAATAACACTATATTTGGAACAACATTTAATTACACACCTCAGACCGGCGATATACCTTTGGTAGCAGATATGTCTTCCAACATCCTTTCCGCCCCCCTTGATGTTACAAAATACGGATTAATTTATGCCGGCGCGCAGAAGAACATGGCACCTGCCGGTCTTACGGTAGTAATAGTAAGGGAGGATATCATAGGACAAGCCAGGCCCGAAACGCCGGTAATACTGGATTATAAGGTTCAGGCAGACAGCGATTCGATGTATAATACGCCTCCCTGTTACTCGATATATATGGCAGGTTTGGTATTTGATTGGTTGTTGGAACTGGGTGGTCTGGAAGAAATTGAAAAGATAAATAAGCAAAAAGCACAATTACTATATGACTATCTCGATAGCTCCCAATTATTTAAACCTACGGCTCAAAAAGAACATAGATCGATAATGAATGTTTGTTTTGTGACCGGAGACGAAGAAACCGACAAGAAGTTTTGCGCACAAGCAAAAGAAGCAGGGCTGGAAAACCTAAAGGGCCATCGGTCGGTAGGGGGTATGAGGGCTTCTATCTATAACGCGATGCCTGTAGAAGGTGTGCAAGCCTTGGTAGACTTTATGAAAAAGTTCGAATCAGAGAACCTTTAAGCAATTACTTAATATTATTTCGAGGAGAAGATGATGAAAAACATACAACTGCTCAACAAAATAGACGAAAAAGGGATCGCGGTCTTTAACTGCGAAAAATATACTTTAGCGGAAGAAACCGAGAACCCTTGCGGTATTTTGGTTCGTTCGGCTTCTATGCACGAATATGAATTTGGCAGCAATTTGCTGGCAATCGCCCGTGCCGGTGCAGGAGTAAACAATATACCTATAGATCGCTGTTCCCAGAAGGGAATAGTGGTGTTCAACACCCCCGGAGCTAACGCCAACGGGGTAAAGGAGCTTACCATAGCCGCATTGATGTTATCCTCTCGCAGGATAGTAGAGGGTATAAACTGGGCAACCAATCTGGCAGGACAGACCGAGGTGGCAAAGCTTGTTGAAAAGGGAAAATCTCAGTTTTCCGGTCCGGAGATAAAAGGCAAAACTCTGGGGGTTATCGGGTTGGGCGCCATAGGCGGGATGGTAGCTAATGTAGCATATAGCCTGGGGATGGAGGTTATCGGATGCGACCCTTATATAACTGTAAACTCCGCCTGGTCCTTATCGAGAGCAGTGGCGAAGGCAGAGAACTATGACGAAATATATGCAAGCAGCGACTATATTTCCATCCATGTACCCTCGCTCCCCACTACCAAGAACTTAATCAACAAAGAAAGTATTGCAAAGATGAAGGACGGTGTTCGCATTATAAACATGTCCAGAGGCGATCTTGTAAATAACGAGGATATTGTAGAGGCAGTAAAGTCAGGCAAGGTGGCATCTTATGTCACAGACTTCCCGTCAGAGGAGCTCTTAGGGGTTGAAGGCATTATAACTATTCCCCATTTGGGCGCATCTACACCGGAATCCGAAGAAAACTGTGCCGTTATGGCATCAGAGCAGATGCTGGATTACTTAGAGAACGGTAACATCCACAACAGCGTCAATTATCCCGAGATAGTGTTGCCCCGCAAGACCAAAAACAGAATAGTAGTGCTCCATGATAATATACCAAAGATGTTAGCACAGATATCCACAGCTCTGTCTTCGGACCATATAAACATAGAGAGTTTGTTATCCCATGCCAAAGGGCAAAACGCCATATCGTTGTTTGACACCAATGACGAGATTCCCCAATCGGTGATTGATAAGATTATGGAGATTCCTTCAATAATAAGAACTATAGTGGTATAGCAGATAGCTTTAAATCACAAAACCCGTAACCAATTTTTGGTTGCGGGTTTTTGTAAAATGCAAGAAAATATGTGTTTATCTCCAACCGGTAACAGATTTTATTTTTTTAACAAGAAGGTTGGCTGCTCTTTTGTTTGCCTTTGCGTTGGGGTGACCAACTCCGCCGATTTCACCGGCCGACTCGGTAATCCCCTCGACATACACAAAATGTATCTTAGGGTCTTGCTCGTTCATTTCTTTAATCATATCTTTCAACGGAGTCAGATATTGTTGATTTAACATACCATAAAGCCATATTATATAAGCTTGCGGGTATTTTTCTCGTATAGTCTTTATAAACGCCGAAGATTTTTTGATAAACTCCGGATAGTCCACCATTCCCCATGCATCGTTGGTTCCTGCGTTAATAACAACTACATCAGGCGTGTAGCCCGAAAAATCCCAGGATTCGCCATTAAGAGAAGCGAGGTTATAAAACTCGGGGATAGTCATTGCTCTGTTGCCTTCACAGTCGCTTACAATGCCTTTGCCGGATACACAAATATAGTTTGCTTCTGCATCCAATTCTTTAGCGGTAAAAAACGCATAAGTCAGTGAGCTATCCTGTTGGAAGGTATTATAGGCGGTCTCTGTAGAGTTTGCCATGGTCCCGTATCCACAGGTAATAGAGTCGCCGATAAATTCAATTCTGCGGTTTTTACCGTATATCGCTGACATCAACTTCTGATCGGAACCCAACAAAACGAGATCAGAGAACAATACCGGAGGAGCGCCTTCGGTAATCTTCAAAACAGTTACTTTGTGTCGTTTGTTCGGAAGATGCTCGAAGATAATCTTTTCTTTACCGCAACAAACCGCAAAGCGTTGTTCAATGTTATCTACATATACTTTGATGTATGCGGGTTGAGCTGATTCGTATTTTCCCAGGGACAGAATAAACCCCGTTCCAAAGAAGTTGAAGGAAAAACCGCTGTTGGGCCAATCAAAGGCAAGGCACTCGTCTTTGATTGTGTAACGCCCATGGGGTCTAATAAACTTTCCTTCGTTTTTGCTGAGTACAATCTTGTTTTGACCGATTACCGACATTTTGTTTTTCATGTTTATCCCCTTTTGAATTCATACAAAACAAATTATAGCACACCAAAGATTAATTAATATCTCGATATGTGGTGAAGGATTTGTAAATTTGATTCCGGCAAAAAGCCTTGGAGTTTTACAAAGGGATTATTTATGGTAAAATCAATAAAAACCAAGGAGAAACATATGAAAATTGCTATCATAACCGGTGCATCCTCGGGGCTGGGAATAAAGTTGTTCGAAGAATTAATAAGCCAAAGGACCGAAATAGACGAGTATTGGTTAGTGGCAAGAAGAAGGGAACGGTTGCAAGCGCTTTCTGTCAAACATCCGGACAAAAAGATTAAAATCTTATCTCTGGATCTTACAGACAATGATGCTATACAGGAGTTGTCAGGGCTGCTCAAAGACAGCGCTCCACAAGTTATGGTGCTTATAAATAATGCGGGGTACGGCAAGCTTGGAGACTCTTGGGAAATCCCATTACAAGACCAAACCGATATGATAACTCTCAACTGCAGAGCTCTGACAGGGGTCACCCTGGCAGCCCTGCCCTATATGATAAAGGGAAGCGAGATTATAAACATAGCTTCCATCGCAGCATTTATGCCCACTCCGCGGATGACTGTTTACTCAGCTACCAAGTCCTATGTGTACGCATACTCAAAGGCGATGAGAAGGGAACTAAAGAGCAAAGGTGTTAATGTTCTTGCAGTCTGCCCGGGACCTATGGAAACAGAATTCTTGGAGGTGGCGGATATCAAGGGGCGGTCATCTTTTTTTGCCATGCTGCCCAGATGTGATGTTAGCACGGTGGCAACAAAAACCATAAAGAAATCCGGCAAAAAGCGAGGGATATATACCGACAAAATCGTATATAAGATTTATCGGGTTTTGACAAAAGTTTTGCCCCACGGAATGATAATGAAGAAGTTGTGATTTGCAGATTGGGTAACAATAGGATTTCTTGACAAAAACAGGCGCTTATGCTATTGTAAAACCGATACAACAACAAAAAAGCAGGACTATTTTTGGGGGTATAATGGTGGAAAACAGCGTTTATTTTAATAAAGTATTTAAGGGTTACAGCCCCGATGAAGTAGAGTCGTTTATTAAGAAGCTAAACTCGGATTATATAAAAAAACAGCAGGAAAACTACTCCAAGATAAAGCTTCTAAACACCGAGTCGGAGCAACTGCGTCGGGAGTTGGAAGAAGCTCTTTTTGAAAACAAGGATATCAAAAACCTCCTTGTCGAAAAAGAAAGGGTAATCCTAGAGCTGACAGAGTCCTTGGACCGGGCAAAAGCGGAATTGGCATCAAGGCCTAAGCAAATCATTGCGAACGGGCAAGAACAATCTGTCAACCGGCAAACACAGCAGCAAATTTTGACCGCTGAGGCAAAGGCGGAGGAAATTATAAGCGAAGCAAAAAGAAAAGCCGGAAACGGGAACCAAAGGCGTAAGTTCACCCC
>CAZFVM010000072.1:0-7290 GCA_964522305.1 uncultured Oscillospiraceae bacterium | reverse complement strand
GCGCAGATCGGGAATCAAAGAGAAAATCTCTTCGAAGACTTCTTTTCCCCCTTTTGATTAGTCGTTTATTGTGTCTTCCGGTAACGGAACCGGACCGATTTCTAAGTCTTTGGCTGCCATTATGACGGAATTCTCTTGGATGTAAAAATCACCTTTGCTATATATGTTTACCTTACCGGAGTCCAAAAGACCGCCGGAATCTTTGTCGACCGTGCCACCGAAAAGGTGCTCGAATACTGCGAAACTAAGGGAAAAGGAGCTCTCAATAATTCCATCGGGGTGACCCTTTAACTGTATATGGTCCACCCAGCCAAAAGCAGGCATAAAGCTGTTGAGCAAGGCTGTTGCCTCCGAAGAGCTCAGCACAAAGCTCTCTCTTATATAATCGTCGTACTCCCAAACAAAGTCGTCAAAACTCATGTTTGTCGAGATTTGTTTTCGCTCTTCCTCGTCCATCTCATCCAGGGTGATACCGTCGAAGGTAACTTGTATCTTTGTCTTTTGCAGTGCGATTTCTTGGTCCTCGGGGGTGTAACGAACCCCGAGATCCCTTGGCTTGAAGAAGAACAGCTTGCCAAAAAACCATACACCGATACTTACTATTGCTATAATTACTATAAGCAATATTATGAGACCGTATCGAATCTTGTGCTTTGGTGTGGGGTAAGAAGAATAATGTGAAGTGGGCTGTCTGCCGGTGTTGTACATAAGACTCCCCTGTCTGTGGTTTTTGTTATAAAAACAGGGTAACAAAACGGGCGGGGTTTGTCAATAAGGGATATATGAAAACCTTAGGGATAGCTTGGAGATATAAAATGAGCGAGTATCAAAAGAAATCGATACTCGCTCATTTTTTGTGGGGTGTTATATAAGGGGGTGATGTTAGTCGTCGGTTAGTATTATTACTCGGAATTCGTCTTCGGTCAAAAATAGTTAGATCTTACTGCTGGTGAGGAAAGTTGCGCTTACCGCACTTAAAATCGAAAGTTAAATGGGAATAACGCGCGGCAACAATGCCCTTGTGCTTACAACTCTTTTGTCTTTGCAAGAAAACTATGTTCTTACTCCTTTTTCTGTTCTTCGTGATCTACAAGTTTTTTGCATGCAAATAAAAAGGTTAACATATTAACGCAGTAGTAGTTGGAGTCGCAAGGTAAACCGAGCTATTGTTGTTGTTCTTTTGAAAAAGCCTTAACTTCTTTACAAAGTCGAAACATGCTTTTGAAAGATAAAGGTATATAAGATTTTTCTTGTGTTTTGTTTGCTTTTTACCTTGAGTTATTGACATTTTTATATATAATGATATCAAAGAACACTGTTTTTACGGTTTGAACTACAAAGCTGTAAAAAAGGTGCATGTTATTTTATATACTACTGTTTTTGGAGGATTTTTTGAACATGATTTTTTATTTTTGTCGTCATTGTGGGAACATTGTTGTTTATGCCGAGAACAAAGGGCTGCCTTTGACATGCTGTGGAGAGGTAATGAAGGAGCTTGTACCTTATGACACAGAGAGCGAGGATTTTGGCGAATACGATATGCCGATTAGCTCTTATGAAGGTGTAGCAATTGTTGCTGTTGGAAGCAGACGTCCCCATCCTATGACCCCGGAGCACTATATAAAGTGGGTTGTTCTTGAGACTAAAGAAGGAAAACAACGAAAAGATCTTTTACCGACAGACGATTCATTGGTAAAGTTTGCTATTAGCCCGACGGACGAAGTTGTCGCCGCATACGCATATTGCAACGTTCATGGACTAGCAAAAGCCATGGCTTAATATATTTCGTTTGATATCCTGTTATAAAACAGATGCAAAGTGAACTATAACAAATTGCAGATGCGAATAAAGAATAAAACTAATAGTTGTAAAATGAGCGAGTATCAAAAGAAATCGATACTCGCTCATTTTTTTGTGGGGTGTTATATAAAGGGGGTTATGTTAGTCGTCGGTCAGTATTATTACCCGGGAGGTGTCTTCGGTCAAGAATAGGTAAGTCTTACCGTTTATTAGAGTGTTAGCCGAAGTCAAAGAACCGGCTTCCAGAGTGTAGACCTTGAGGGCGTTGGTGGCAACCTCGGAGAGCTGTAGCTTATCATCTGCGTAGACTAAGTACATACCGTCTTCGGACTTGATAGAGCCGCTGTCAAAACTCCAGAAGTGGCTGCCTACCGCACTCAACATTGAGACTACAACTTCCTCAGATAAATCCTCATCAAAGACTGTGTCTACATTGAGGGTAAAGATGAAGTCTTCACCATCTATTATCTTATGGGTATAGAACCTGAAGGTGTTGTCGACCTCGCTCTTTGACGCGGTGAAGAAGGCTGCTGCTCCCGCCGTATAGATCTGAGTATCCAATCCCTCGACAAACACCTTGAAGTCTACCTTGCGGTATACCCGCTGAGGCAGGGTGTTGTTGTTTGCATACTGGATGTCCTTTGCAAGGCGTTGCTTAGTATAGGCGCGAACCTCGACTATCGAGGAGTCGTCACCTAAGTCAAGACGCAGAGTCTTTATCAAAAGGTTGTCAACCGGGTTGTCCTCGTCACCTTGAGTGAACATGGGGAATATGTTGCTGTGATACCAGCTGTCGCTTCCAACATAAGATAAGCCTGCCAACAACTCATCGGAGGCATCTGCTGCAAATGAGAAAGAGTCGTCAAGGTCGATAGCGCCGTGGGCGAAATCTATGGTCATCTGGGAGCCGGCAGAAATACCGCTGTCCGACTCACCTTCTGCCATATTGTCTATGGAGATATAAGAGATGGCTATCGAACCATAAGTGGTGCCCATGTAATACAGCCCGGGGTCGGTTATGACAAAGGTGTGGGCAATAAGTGCCTCGGGATAATTGTTTTCGCTAAGGGTGTAGTCCACCCCGTCTACCCGGGCGTAGGATGCACCGCTGGCTTGCGTGCCATAGGTGTTTGGCAGCGGTATGGCGTAATCCGGAGTAAAGAGCTTCTGAGACAGGGTGTAGGCGAAGTCTATGGCGCTCTTTCCGTTGCTGCTTTGATAGGTCTTTAATGCCGTTACGCTCTCGGCTTCGCTGTCAAGGTTTGCCACCTTCCACAATGATAAGAAGCGGAGCTTGTCGGCATCGAGATTTGCGTTGTCAAACTCGGTGCTTACTATTACATTGACAAATACGGGGTTAATGGTCGATGCCTCATTAATCAATAATGTACCGGTGCCTGTCGGAGCGAAATAGGAGTAATCCCCAACCCTTGTGTCCCCGGTGATGGGGTCGATAACCGCAAAGGGAGAAGACAGGGATGCGAATTGGTCTGCAAAGCCTGCTGCCGGGTCATCGTCTGAGGTATCTAAAGATATGCCCTTGGCGAAGAACACCGAGGAGGTAATCTCTGTTAGCTTGGTACCGGTGGAATCTAAGTTCCAACCTACAGACTTCTCGATATTGTTGTTTGCTCCTACCGAGAAGTTCAATAAGTCGGGGATATGGGTCTTTGTGAAACTAAATCTGGAAAAGTCTATTCCCGAGGTGGCGTCTACGGACAGTGGAGTGCTGTAGTAGGTGAAGTTGAGGGTGCCCTCGTCCCCGGTATCTATACCTGCTGCTCCTAATTGGTAGAGGAATATCTCTGTATCTGAAGGAGCGGACCCGTAACTAAAGCCGGAGGACACGGAAAACCTCAAATACTCGGGAGAACCACTAACTGTCTTGTAAAGCTGGCTTGTATCGAAGTCGTAGTTGTATCCTGACCCGCCTCCTAACATGGCTCCCCACTTGAGGTTCTCAAACACCATGCTCTGGGTAGGAGAATCCGGAATTATCTCGGCGATCTGGCGCCATATGTATGCGTTGTTGATGGCAAGACAGAGGTTGTCGTTGTCATCATAACTGTAGTTCCCACTGTAATAAGGGGACACATCGATATAGGTGAGGACACTGTTTTCGTCCAGTGACAGGGCGTAATAGTGGATGCCGGACTTGGCGATAATAAGGTACTCTCCATTTTGTTCCATATCTTCACCGGATTGGTCGTTGCCCGGTATGTATTGAATAAGATCTTCGAGGGCCTCGGCTTTGTTTAGTGGATAAGAGGTTATTACCTCGGTGTTGTCGACGGTAATTATGGGGGTCTTGAAGTCCGGCTGGTTGGCGGTCTTGTTCCCCAATTGATAAAGCTGGACTATACCAGACCCGCTATGGGCGGTGAGCCGATTGGTGGTAAGCCGGAACTTGAGGTGTGTCAAGTCGAAATACAGGAAATACACAACCTCGTCCTCGGTGAACCCGAAGAGATAGGAGCCGTCTTCATATGAATAGGTACGCCATATATAGTCGCCGATATAGTCGCCAGGGAAAGTCTCGTTCTTTATTACGGCGGGCTCCATCCCGCCGCGGTTCGCCGATACGCCGGAGAGGAGGTAGAAGGGGTTTTCTTCCTCTGTCTTGGCCCTAAACCCGATGTTGTCAAAGATGAGGCTGAGGTCACTTCCCCGTTGCTCCCATACCGTGGCGTCAAACAAGGTGACATCCTTGCCGGTATTGGCTCGCTTTATCATCTCGGTGATGTCGATGGCTTGGGTGTTGCTTGGGTCTATCATGCCGAAGGAATAGAACTTGTCCGGGCTGCCTTGTCTGTCGGTATCTATCTCTGCGACTATTATGTAGTTGTTTGACTCCAAAAGGCTTATGGTGGGAGTAAGCTTTGCCTTACTGGAGAGCATACTGTCGAGGTCGGTGACTTCGTCTATCTCGGAGCTCTGGTCTATACGGAAAATACTGAGATATGTGCTGTTCGCTGAGCTACCAGAACCAAATCCGTAGGTGACATAGTTTGCTCTGAAAAAGTCAATGTCTTTATCATCTCCTGTGGTCAGTCCGGAAGAAGTACGCCTCAGATAACGGGTCTGCCCGCCGGAGGTGTAGTAAAAAGCGTCTCCATCATAATGCCAAACCATATTCGCTGTAATATTGTTGCCGTTGAGATTGACATCTGCCAGATTTATGGCGGTTCCGTTGCGATTGATTGCGCGGTAGCCGGTACTATAATGAAGGATAATAACAACTTCCTTGCCTGTTATCGGCTCGGTAGATTCCAGGCGCGTCAGGTCATAACCTCCACTGCGGGGTGTAGCTTCATAAAGCCATGCTTGAGGTATTGCACTAGAATACGTAAGGTCTGTTGTCCCTTGCCAGCTTATTGTCGACCCAGTGGTGCGGATATATTGAAAAGGAATGGAGTTGACTGTATAGAGTCGGTTTGCAGAATATCTGAGGGCAGTCGTTGAACTTGTTATCAAAACAAAGGTGTTCTCCGGTGTCAAAGTGAAATACAACCCAGCAGATTCAAAGCCCAAGGAAACACCGGTTATGGACTCTTTGGCGGTCAAACGACGAGAAGCGGTTACCTGGGAAGTAGTCAGGCTTGCGGGCTTTGAGGTGCCGAGGGATGTGCGGGTGAGGTCTTTCCCAGAGTAGCCCACAATATAATAGGTGCCTCCGACATTCACAACCATTGCATAGTCGCTGCCAGCATCGAGACCGTCATTTACTGCCGTGTAGTTGGAACCGTTGAATTTGTAAAGGAAAACATCGCTTCCGGTGGTCGAGGAGTTGAATTGATAGGAATCAAGATACACTATGGGAGTAACGCTAGTGCCTCCATAGGTAAGCCCGGAGCTTGAGTTTGCCCAGTTTGAAGCTCTGTTGGTTGAAGCGCCGAAGCTTCCGCTACTGTAAGTAAGATAACGGGTTGGTGTGTTTTTTGATTTCAGATGATATGTGTAATTAAAGAACCAACCTTGTCTCTCACCAATCAGTACATATGCGTTGCCAGGAGCAGAAGATAATATTAAATTGTTCCCCGATGGTGTGGCACTAAGGCTGTCAACAGCAAAAGAACCATTATCAAAATAAATAATATAGTAATTGCCTGCTTCTCCTTCCCACACTACATAGTACTCTGTACCATCACTAATAGTGCCTGTTTGAAGATTAAGGCTTCGGTTATTTGCAGTGTAGGTATATAGTCTAGCGGTACCTTGTATTTGTCTTTGTGCCATAGTATTAAAATAAGTCGGGATTGCATCCGAAATCCTGAGATAGCTTCTCAAGTCATGGGCATTAATATAGCGAGAACCGGCGGTAACACCTGTTAAAGCGTATCTGTTTCTAAAGCGCCACTGGGTACCGGACCTATTTAGAGTCCAGACCATGGGATCAGAACCGGTCTGTAACCCCGGAGCGTACTGATTTACCGTAAAACCTCCTCCGGTAACCTGGGAAAACAACTGCATATAAACGGTAGAGCCATAGGTTTCGCCACTGAAATCATAATGCTGTTGGCGAAAGATGTACTCGAGAATCTCGTTGTACTCGGTCTCTGACAGGTCGTCACGTGTTCCGATAACCGATCCGGTATTTGATGTTAGGTATTTGGTTACATCCTTAGCTATTACATCGGTGGTATTGACTCCGATGGCGGTATAGTTGTCTCCGGACTTGTGAGCAATGACGAAGTTGCCGCTTTTGAGTGATTCGGACGATGAGTCTGTAATCTCTGTTACCACATAGGTGGGCTTGAATCGGTATATATAGAAGTGGGTGGCAGAAGCGATGTTATTGGTAAACCCAAAAGTATCGGTGCCGGGGTTGTAGGTAAGATAATAGCTGACCTCCACCACGCCTCCGGCTATACTCTCAGTACGATAGTACTTAAAATACTTGGAGATGGAGTCGTAATACCACTTTGCCGGTTCTTGGGCGGAGGCTACGGGAATGGGAGTAAAGGCAGGTGAAGGAAGTGCGCCGGAAGTGACATCTAAGTACTCCTTGACTGCATTGGTAGAGTAGAAGGAATGATAGAACACCAGTCCCTTCTCGTCACTTATCTGGAACCAATCTGACTCTACCGGTACCATGCGAAGGGTATCGGTACTGGAATACTCGATGATATTACCTTGCTCATCTTCTATAACACTGTCGTTGATGGTCTGTGCTTGGGAAGTGACATTGATGCCCTTGAACTGCTTGACGCCTTCTTCGTCCTCAACCTCGCTCAGAGCGTAATACTGCTCTCTGTCGGCTCCGTCCTCAACCCGGGCGGTAATCATATAATGAATGTTGGGGTCTAAGTTGTCCCCCTTCTCGCTGAGAGGATAAATATAGATATTAATATCCATAGAACTCGCTTCATATAAAAAAGGTCTGGTAGTGTTTGCAGGCCTAGCGCTATAAGTAGTTATTGCGAAAACCCCGGGGGTTTCTGTGTTCCAAATATAATACTCGTAATTTGCAGTTCTTCCCATAACGTAAAT
>CAZFVM010000071.1:0-7343 GCA_964522305.1 uncultured Oscillospiraceae bacterium | reverse complement strand
TATCCCCACCACCAGAGGACCCTCCCGCTCCAGATGTCCCGATGAGATTTTCGACGAGGCATCTCGCTTGGCAGGCTTGGGATACAAAGAAGTAGTGTTAACCGGGATAGAAATCTCGGATTACGAGGCGTTACCTTTAACCGATTTAATACGCCGCATAGATAATATCGAGGGGATAGAACGACTGCGGTTCGGTTCTATTTCTCCCAATACAATAACCCGAGAGTTTGTCCACGTCGCTGCCACATCTGCCAAGTTTATGCCTCATTTTCATATATCGGTGCAGTCCGCAAGCAACAAAATCCTCAACCTCATGCGCCGCCCATATAGCCGAGAGCGGTTGATACAAGCCATGGAGTTGATAAGAGACGGCTTTCCGCGGGCATTGGTGTCCGCGGATATCATAGTAGGGTTCCCGGGGGAGACCCAAGAGGATTTTGCCGAGACTTGCGACTTTGTCGCTCGGTATAATTTGTCCCATGTCCACGCTTTTCCCTTTTCCGCGCGACCGGGCACCCCGGCAGCAGATTTTGAGGCTAAAGTCCCCGGCGATATTATAAAAGAGCGTAACAGACGACTAATTGAGGTGTCTGCCGACTCCAGGGACAAAATACTAAAGTCTCGGGTGGGCGGAGTAGAAAGAATATTGGTAGAAACTATAGACAAAGGTGTCTGTACCGGACACACCGAGGATTATTTAGAAACAACCTGTATAGACTGCGAAGGAGTGCAGGTAGGGGATATAATCGATGTTAACATAATGTCATGGGAAAAGGGCAGGTTAACAGCCCAACTCAGACGAGAATAAGCGGGAGATTCTAACGATGATACAGGATTTTCAATTCACAATACCTCAGACAGTCGACAAGACTTTTGATGCCCTGGGCTTAATCAAAGAGTATAAAAACCCCGGAGGTATCGGCTATAAGTTGCTGACGAGCATAAACCGAGCCCAAATCCATCACCCGGAGATAGCCAACACCTTTGCGAGCTTTATGAAGCGGGAAGAGGCCAGCCGCAGTTTTTCTATAATTGACTTTATCTCCAAGGTCGAGACAGAGTCAAAGAAGTTTTATACCTACGGTGCCCCGGAGGATTATATTTTGGTGTTTACCAAGGTACCCTTCCAGAGCAAGATCTCGAAGTATGTTTTCCGCAACTCGGTTTTTGGTATCTATGAGCTAATCCATCGCACCCGAGGCTTTTCGTTGGATATAAAAGAAGAGTTTATTGGGGATATGTCGGGGTTGCCCGAGTACCTTTGTACATCTCGTTTCACCTTCGCCAACTCGGACAAGGCAAAGTATCTTATAAAAAACGCACGTAAATTAGGGTTGCCCGTCAGGGTTATCGGTAGAGTAACCATGGAGCCCGAGGTAATAATCCGCTACCAAGACCAGCCCATGTTAAGGGTAGACCGGGAGGAGTTATACGATTCCCGAGAGCGAACCGCCGGCAAAATAGAGATTCCCATCGAAGATTTCAATGAGTTTGCCTACGGATATTTATCTGTATTCGGTTATCATTACGCCATTAGCACCGGGGGAGCTGCCACCCTTCAGGTTGGTTTTGACCTTCCACAGGACAAGCTTATCTCCCGACTTTTGGGTATATACAGGGGAGCAAAGACCCTAAAATTCCCCTACATAAAACAAAACCCCGTCAGGGGTTATGAGTTGGGTTATGATTTTTCGGTTGACACTAAGAGCCTCGGGGGCAGGATGGTATATTTAGCTTACCCCTTATTTGACAGTAGCGGTTTTCCTTCACAAACCTCCCACCAATACTTGACGAAGTACCTGGCAGACCAAGCGAGCAAAGGGATAATATTCGGGGCTTTCCCCTGCATACCATCTTTAGAGGCCACTATAAGATTATTGGAGCAAAAAGGCTTGACCTTCAATTTCAACACTATCCTCTCCAGGGTCGCCAAGTCTCCTTGTTCTATATTGCTGTTGTCGGATGCACCGGTAGAGGGTATGTTCTTGGGATATACCGGTTCAAACACATGACTTTTACGATTATCACAGGTGCGGGATTAAGTCACCCAGCTTATCTATCACAAAGTCCGGTTGGTTTTCCGGTGTAATATCTCCGATTTTTGTTTCACCGCTCAACACCAGCACCGAGGTAATCCCGTTGTTTTTACCCAATGCGATATCTGTATACAGCCTATCTCCTACCATAACCATATGGTCAAAATCAATCCTACTGACCGCCGATATTATCTCGGCGGTTTCTTTATGGGGTTTTCCGAAGTAACGAGGTTGTTTGTCGGTAGAAGCGGTGATAAGAGCACATATGGCTCCGCTGTCCGGGATAAATCCGTTTTCCACGGGGCAGTTGAAGTCCGGATGGGTGGAATAGAATATTGCACCGTTTCGGATTAGATGACAGGCAATCTCAAGCTTTCTATAGGTAAGAGTAGTATCAAAGGAAGAGACGACAATGTTTGCCTCCTCTGACAATATTATTCCTCTTTTTATAAAGTTTTGTTCAAGCTCCGGGGTACCTACCAAGTAAACCGGTTCTCCGGGATGATTTTTTATCAAAAACTCTGCGGTGACATCCCCAGCGGTGACAATTTCCTCCCTATCGGCTTCAAACCCCATTCGGATTAATTTATTATAATAAAACCCCGGGTCCTTAGAGGCGTTGTTGGTGAAGTACATAATTTTTTTTCCCTTAGCCTTCACAGCACTCACAAACTCCACTGCATGGTCAAACACAGTTTCCCCGAGATAAATAGTTCCGTCCATATCCAAGACAAATAGTTCTTTGTCCTTCATTAAATCCAAGCTCAAGTCATAGGTCGTCATGATTTTTTCCTTTTTATAATAATTATTCGGTAATTTTTGTCATCCGATTATACAATACTTTCTCCCCATATTCAACAAAAACCAAAAACTCAAGGCAAAACCCTGCATATATCCTATTATTTCGGGTTGTTCTATTGTAATTAACAGCAGTTTAATGTAATATAAAAATATAAAATGAAGATTTTGGAGGGTTGTAATATGTCTAACAAAAAGCGTTTTTATATTGCCGTGGATTTAGAAGGGGTCGCCTGTGTAGTCGGCTCGGGTGGAGGACTTAGTGAATCGGCCAACTACCAGTTTGCAAGACTCCAAGGGACAAGGGAGGCAAACGCAGCGGCAAAGGCTCTTTTTGACTGCGGAGCCGAGGAAGTTATAATCTGGGATAACCACGGCACGGGAGTCAATTTAGATTACGATTTAATCGATGAGAGATGCACCATTCTCTTGGGCAACGGTATACGCACACGATTTGCAGAGATTGACGACACTTATGGTGGTGTTTTATTTATCGGGTATCATGCATATGACACCATAAGAGCGACTTTGTCACACACTTATTCTTCCCACGATTTTCAATATCAGAAGATAAACGGTAAGCAGGTAGGGGAGTTCCATATAGACGCCGCCTTCGCAGGCAGGCATGGAGTACCTCCTATATTTATAGCCTCTGACGATGTTTGTGTAGCTCAGGCAAAAGAGGCGTTCCCCGGGATAGTAACGGTAGAGACAAAGAAGTCACTGGCGTGGAACGGTGCCCACAGCAAACACCCAAAGAAAGTGTGCGACGAGATATACGAAAAGGTGAAGGAAGCTCATGCAAAAGCGTCGGAGCTAAAGCCCTTTTCCTTCAAAGAGCCCATAGAGTATGAGGTAAGATTCAAGCACCTTTCGACAGCGCAGAATTCCACGTTGAGAGACATAAACAACAACCTATTCGAGCGGATAGACCCCTTTACCAGGCGTGGGGTTTTGGCTCGCCCCGAAGATATATTTGGATAATGTAATGAGAGAACTATCTCCAAAACAACAAAGGCAAAAGCAAAAAAAAGACAAACTTCGGGCTTTACGAGTTATTGAGTTTTTGGATTACAGTGCTATTTTTGAGAGCAGCCCTGTGGAGGTTATCGAAGGATATATCGTCAGTGACATAGACGAATACGATATTTTCGCCTCCTTTGTTTTCAAGAATGTTTCAAAGACTCAGATAAAAGCCTTGGATATCCGTTTGCTTATTTACAAGAACCAAAACATCCCCTACGAAAAGCCTACCTTCCGCTACTCCCGAGAGAATTATACCCTCGGGACAAGACGTGCGGACCAAGAGGTTATAAAGACAAAGGAGGCAGGGGAGTTTATCAATCCCGGAGAAAGCTTTGGTGAGGCTATATACATCCCTTTACCCGAGAGTTATTTTTCTAAGTTCGAGTTGGAGATAACCGGAGTTTTGTATGCCGACGACAGTTATGAGAAATTTTCTCTAATCGCCGGCAAGCGTAAGGAGCGCATAGCCGAGCTGGACGATGACAAGATGTTCACCTATATGACCATCAACATATTCAAGGCAGCCGAGGAGAAGTTCCCCGGTCAATATATACCTCAAAAAGGCGAAAACGCCTGGCTTTGCTGTTGCGGGCATAAGAACTCCATCACATCCAACTATTGTGAAGTCTGTAAGCGGGATATGGCTTGGCAATTCAACAACTTAGTCCCGGATAGATTAGAGGACATAGCCGAGCGAAAGAAGCAAGAACGGGCAATTCCCCATGCTTTTGAGAAGTCCCGATATTCCCAGACAAAGTACCTGCAGACCAAGGAAGACCAAGAGCGCAAGATGAAGGCATATGAACAGGCTATCCAAAGAATCACCCAAGAAGAGCAACGCAAAGAAAGATTGAAAAACTGGTTTATACCCAAGTTGCTATTGGCTTTGGGAGCTGTTTATCTTTTCGCCTTCGCATTGATGTATATTTACGAGCAATTTATAAAATAACCCTGGTTTTATCTAAGAATCTACCTTCCTTTAGCTATTGGCATGGTCTTGACTTTCCTCCAAAAATGTTATACAATAATGAACAATGTAAACATATAAAATTTTGATTTTGGGACAACTATTATTAAGAAGGAGATAAGAAATGAAACAAAGAGCTATAAGGATTAGCACTTTTACCACCGCATTGGTTTTGGTGGTGTTAATGACATCTTTAACATTGATTCAAGCCTTTGCCTTTAAACATGAAGACGATAATGTCATACCGATTGGAAACATCAATGGTTATTGGATACCTTCTGACCTAAAAGACCAGGGTTACGAAACCGGAAATGTAGCAAACATTTATACCGTTAACGGCCAGACCGTGGAGTCTATAATGAGCGGTTATGACAAGTGGCTTAATTGGTGGGTTGTTAGTGTTTTTGAATGGGACGATTCCGAAAAAGCTTATGTGTTAATTAAGCAGATGAAGTCTACCGGCGACAACGGTGAAGAAAAAGGGCATTTAGTGGTCCCGAACAAAGGTTTTATTATGGCTACAAATGGATTAATGTCAGGCTTGGATGAGAAACACAAGCACGAACTGCATGGGTCATTGCCCCTGGGTACAAGAGCAGCGCTGGGAGGCGAATATGCTGAGACGGATCTCAACAGTATTGCTAAAGGTACTAGTGTTTATGGTGGTTTATATGTGATAATTTTAGGGGAAGCAGACGAAGAACCCGATGATCCCGAGGAGTCAGATGATCCCAAGGAATCCGACGATCCCGAGGAGTCCGACGATCCTGAGGTGTCCGACGAACCCGAAGAGTCCGACAAACCAGACGAACCTGATGTGTCAGATGAGTCCGAAGAGTCAGACGAAGAGTCAAAGATAGCATCCGAGGAAGCATCTTCCGATACCCCGACGCCAACCCCGGGAGACAGCGGAATTCTATTGGCGGTAGTGATAGCATTACTGTCCTTGACAATAATTGGTGCTGTTGCATTAAGACGCAGAAGATAATTAGGTCAAACATTTATTATTCCAATATTTAAGAGAGGGATATTATGAAAAAGACAAGAAAGTTGCTTTCTTTCCTTACAGTATCGGTTTTAACATTAATTTTTATATCCGGCACACTAATAGCTCTTGCCGTTACTCCCGAAGATAGCTTTGTTATTCCTGCAGGGAACATTAACTCCTATTGGTTACCCTCCGCATTGACAAGCCAGGGTTACGAGACCGGAGCCGTGGCAAATATCTATACCAAAGGTGGTCAATCTATAGAGAATATAGTTTCCGGTTATCAAAGATGGCTCAACTGGTGGGCTGTGGGAGTATTTGAGTGGAGTGACAGCGACAAAGCCTACATCCTAAAAGAAATGTACCCTTCCACCGGCGACAACGGAGAAGAAAAGGGCAAGCTCATAGTTCCGGAAAAGGGCTTTATCTTTGCAACTAATGGTGGGATGCAAGCCATGGATTTGCGGGACAGACATGATTTTTACAAGGAAGTTTCTATTGGAACAAAGGCGTATCTTTTCGGTGAGCTAGCCGAAACAGACCTCAGCGCTATACCCTCCGGTACAAACATCTATGGTAAGTTATATTTGTCGATAGGTAAAGATCCCAACCCCGGGAAGGGTGGAGAGGACAGTTCTGTTCCTCCCGAGGACGTTTCCGATGTTTCTGAGGATACTTCTGACGGGGTTGAAGAGTCCGACGAGCCGGAAGAATCCGACGAGCCCGAGGATAGCGTGGCAGATTCAACCCCCGAAGATTCAGAGGTGGTTTCAGACTCAGACAGCCAATCCGCAGACTCAACCGAGTCAGAATCGTCAGAGGGCGAGGATAACAACCTCCTTTACATCATTTTGGGGGCAGTAGCCGCTATTTTGATTGTCATCGGTGTGGTTGTCACCTTGAGCAAAAAGAAAAAGGAATAAAGCTATTAAGTTTTAACAATACGATTAACAAGCCTTCCGCAGCCATATTCGGAAGGCTTCATTTTTTTACTGATTTTTGGTATAATAGATATAGCCTATTGATTTAACTTGTTTTCACTATACCGAAGAATAATAAAAGTAAAACTGATACATACAACGGGTACGAGGTAAACCGATATGAAGACCACACCGACAATTGCTATTATGTACGACTTCGACAAGACTTTATGCACCAAGGATATGCAGGAATACACCTTTATCCCCCAGGTAGGCATGGAGCCGACGGAGTTTTGGGCGAGGTCAAACGATCTGGCAACCACTGCAAAGATGGACGGTATCTTGGCTTATATGTATATTATGTTAGAGACCGCCGGCAGGGCAAAGAAGCCTATACGGCGCCGAGATTTCGTGTCCCACGGAGGAGGGTTGGAGTTTTTCCCCGGGGTGTTTGACTGGTTTGCCAATATTAACACCCATGCAAAAGAGATAGGTGTGACTGTAGAGCATTTCATTATCTCCTCGGGGTTAAAGGAGATAATAGAAGGTTCTCCCATAGTAGATCAATTCAAGGAGATATTCGCCTGCGAATTCTTGTACGACGAGAA
>CAZFVM010000070.1:0-7494 GCA_964522305.1 uncultured Oscillospiraceae bacterium | reverse complement strand
GCTTTCCTCTAAATCGTCTTTAAATTCGGAGGAGTTTTTTCTTTGCTTAATCGCATTTTCGTAAGAAGAACTCTCAAGGTAAGCTTCAATTTCTTCATCAATCCAAAATTCGATTTCGTTTTCGTATTGTGCTTGAATAAGCTCTTCTACTTCATCTTCAGAATACTCGATGAATCTATTTTCCCAGAGATAGTCTTCGGTCAGAGTGGCTTCGACCATTTCTTCAATTTCGTCGTTTGTGAGTTCGTCGCCGTACTCTTCCCTATACTCGGACTTCAATTGACCTTCAAGAATGTTTTTGACATTTCTAAGCAGCTGACGCCAAATATCATCCTCGGCTTCTTGTCTAAGCTTTTTTGCCTTTGCGCTATTCTCAAGCGTTTTACGGGTTTTTTCGGCATAATCGTTAGAAAGTTTAACGCTATAACTGTTAACAAGGTCCTCGGTCAATTGTTCCATTACCAACTCTGTTGTCTCTGCTTTTAGCACATCAATGTCGATTTCAACGGTACTGCCCGTTATTAGTTGTGGATAGTACTTGTCTAGGATGTTTTGGATAATATCAATATAATCGGGTTCGTATATAGTTTGGGTTTTACTATCTTCATCGGTATAAGTATATTTATCAAGGAGTAGATTAAATCCCAAGAGTTTTGAAGCAATAGAATCGAAATTCTGTGTTTTAATAATATCCCATTTATTTACATCTTCGCCGTCCAAAGTATGGGCTATAAAGTGATTACCGGTATATTCCGGGTTTATCATATAGTCTTCGTTTAACCTTCTCACTTGACCTTTGTCGGTAAAGGCGTAGTTCTCACCATATATACCATAAGAGAATATGTTTTGGACGTCAGCATCGGTATATAGCTGAGTTATTATACGCATCACATCCACAATCTCGTTGGAAACCGCAAACTTGCTGACACAATAAAGGTTTTCAATGGTGTTTTGGTTGTTTGCGACAGGTTTTTGATAAACAGAATAATCGTATTCAATCCCGGTTGTTTTGGATAATTCAGCGATATCCAGCTCGTTACCGGTAACAAATGAAACAGCATAGCGCGCTTCTTTATTCTCATCCTCGATTTCGTCACCAAAATATCCCAAGGAACGATAACGAGCAATCCTTGCATAATAGTTTAGCAGTTTGTTGTCCTCATAGGACGGTTCTACCACCCCTCCGGAGGAAACATAAGCCGGGAACCCATCTTCGAACATAAAATTAAAATCAACAGAATCCAGAGCGTTTTCCAAGGGAACCACATCCGGTTCGTTTTCTTTAATAAGCGCTAAGTACTCTTCCAAGTCTTCCATAGAAGCCATGGTTTTGGCATCAAAGTTATATTTATCCAACAGTTCTTTGTCAAAAACAAGATATTTATACTCGCTTATTTCTCTATTAATAGGAACACCATAAATCTTTTTGTTAATCTTGGCAGCTTCAAAGAAAGTGTTGTGAATATAGTCGGTAAGCAGTTTTGCCTCACTGGTGAGTTTATCTTCGATGGATACAAGTTTACCTTCGGAGGCATATTTAAGGTAGTTATCATATCCTCTTACAAGAAAAATATCAAGGCGAGGGTCTTTAGGATGGATATCTTCGCCTTTTTCCATCATTTCAATAAGGCGTTCACCGGTCAATACATCCTTTTCTTCATCTAAGGATTCGTCTTCCGAAGATTCGTCTTTTTTCTTGTTATCTTTTTTCGTAGCTGTAAACTCTTCGACAAGAGCAAATTGCTCTTCAATCAATTCGTCGTATTCGTCCTCGCTGACTGCAACTATGTCAACACAAACACCAATCCTAAAGAACAATAATCTATTTATTGCAAGCTCAACTTCTCTTATTGCTTCGGGGGTTGCATCGGCTATTGTATACAACGTATAAATAGGAGCGGCCTTTTCCTCAATTGGCGGCTCGCCCATACAAGAAGAGAGCAATGATAACATTAAAACCGAAAAGAGAAGAAGACCGACAAAGCGTATTTTCATCTATAATCCTCCTAATAGAATGTAGCGAACATATTATTCTAATGATACAATAATTTTGTTGCCCTGTCAAGGTAATTTTGTTATAAATACACATATAAATAGTGCAAAAACCATCAATATAATCGGCAGAGGATTTATATTATTTCTATATTTATAGTTGACAGATACCGGCAAATATGTAGAATAAAGACAGGGTAAAAGATAGAGATGTTTATTGTTTTACAAAGTATTCAATATCCGATTGAGGTAAGAGATGGATTATCACAAATACAAAAAGACACTTTCCGATCTCCCTTCTTTGGAGACCGAGAGGCTTTTGTTGCGAAAAATCGCGAGGGAGAATGCTAACGATATGTTTGCATATACCTCCCTTAGCCAAACAGCAAGATACTTGCTTTGGTCCCCTCATTTAAATATAGAAGAGACAAAAGGATATATTGAGTATTTAACAAAGGAATACGAAAAGGGGAATTGTGCCGATTGGGGATTAAGCCTTAAAGAAAACGGAGTGTTTATCGGCACCTGTGGATTTGCAGATTTAGATTTGGATAACAATAAGGGGGAGTTAGGTTATGTTTTGTCACCCGCATATCAGGGTAAAGGATATATGAAAGAAGCTGCATCTGCTGTTTTGGAACTTGCTTTTTTTAGATTGGATATAAACAGAGTCGAACTGAGAATAATATCTGAGAACATTGATTCCGTCAGGTTTGCAGAAGGGTTGGGGTTTGTGTACGAAGGAACAGCAAGGCGGTCCATGTACATAAAGGGGCAGTATAGAGATATTATGCATTACTCTATGCTATTGGAGGATTATCTAAGCTCTTTAAAGAACAAATAAGCCTTGTATCGACATAATATATAAAGAAAGAGAGCCGCGTTTTTCGCGGCTCTAAAATTATAACGATTTTTATACAGCTCTTGAGATTCTGCCGCTTCTAAGACAGCGGGAGCAAACACTGACAGTCATATTTGTACCGTTAATCGTTGCTTTAACCTTCCTGATATTAGGTTTCCAGCTTCGGTTAGTCTTTCTGTTTGAGTGAGAAACTTTGTGACCGAAAGCAGTCGCCTTATCACAAACCACGCATTTTGCCATATATAACACCTCCAAATTAAAACATAAAAAACTGAACAACTCAATATAGTATATTTTTTCCTCTTTGTCAATACCCTTTTATCAAAAAAACAAAGCTTGCACAAAGCTACATATTATTTACAACAACACTTTGGGCAAGGTCTGTAATACTGCCCGCCCCCATAAAAATCAAGAGGTCTCCCGGCGTCAAAATTGTCTTTAGATATTCTTCGATTTTTATAAAACTATCCAGATACAGACTACCTTCTATTCTTTTTGCCAAGTCAAGGGAGGTCTCTTTATACAAGTCCCATTCCCTTGCTGCATAGACATCGGCGATAAGGGTAACATCACTGTCACCAAAGGCTTTTGTAAAATCGTCAAACAAATCATGGAGTCGTGCATGGGTATGAGGTTGGAAAACACTTACAACTCTTTTATAACCCATGGACTTTGCGGTAGCCAGAGTAGCCTTTATTTCTTCCGGATGATGGGCATAATCGTCAAATACATGGGCGTCTTTGAACAGCCCTTTATATTCAAACCGCCTTTTAACCCCGTCAAAGGTCATAAGACCTTGGGATATTGTCTTTGAATCTACATTGCAAATATCGCAACAGGCAATAGTTGCCATAGCGTTTGATACATTATGCAAGCCGGGAACCGATAGAGAGATTCGGGTCATGTATTTCTCTGCTTTATAGACATCAAAAGTAGCATAACCTTTGCGCAGAGTAATGTTTTGGGCGTGGTAATCGGCTTTTATGTTTCCCGCGGAGCTATAAGTGACAACACTTCTGTCATACCCTTCTACACAGTCCCTTGCTCCGGGAGAGTCGATATTAACTACTGCATAGCCACCCTCTCGAATATTTTTCAAAAACCCTTTGAAAGACAGGACAAGCCTGTCCATGGTAGGGAAATAATCGGTATGGTCCAGTTCTACATTCAAAATCACTCCGATTTTGGGAAAGAAAGACAGAAAAGCGTCTTGATACTCACAGGCTTCAAAGACAAAGTTATCATCCCTGCCTAATCTAAAGGTAGAATCAATGTTTTTCATTACTGCGCCGACCAACACCGTAGGATCGGATGTCGGTTGGCTCATAAAGACATGGGCCAACATGCTGCTAGTGGTGGATTTTCCGTGGGTACCGGCGATTCCGACGGCGTTCTTGTATAGGTTAGCGATAGCCCCAAGGAGCTGGGCCCTTTTATACAAGGGAATGCCTTTGTTTTTTATGTTGACAATTTCGGGATGGTCTTGTCCCAACGCTGCAGAGTACACTGCGCAGGATACGCCTTCTAAGTTTTTAATATCGGTGTTATAATATATTTTTATCCCGTTTTCTTCTAACTTTTCGGTGATTTGAGAGCGGCTCTTATCATGACCGGATACTTTATATCCACGATTTACCAGAATCAAGGCAAGGGCAGACATGCTAATACCACCGATTCCCGCAAAATAAGTAGTTCCATCTTTTGGCAGATCATAAAAATTCAACATATACCACTCCAAGTATTTGATATTTGTATTCTTACAACCCTTCAAAAACAAAGTCGGGTTGTTTTTTTAGCAACATTTGAGAAAAAACACATTAAAAGCAACAAAAAACAGGTAAAACTCCAAAATTTAACCCTCAGCTATTGAACTTTTGATTTTGTTTATATATAATAATCTATTAATCAGGCAAGTTTCATAAAAAGGAGGGAGTATAATGGAACAAAACAACACCAGATTTTGGCTGGAAACTTCAATCCTGATAGTTATTACTGTAGTGCTTCAGATGACTGCCAGCGTAGTTAAAATTGGGCCTTTGGTATTTACATTTGTATTAATACCCATTATAGTTGCTGCAGTTTTGCACGGTATACTCGGTGGAGTAATTATGGGGTTTACTTTTGGGCTGACAGTTTTGGTACAATCCCTTCTTGGCTTAGAACCCTTTGGTTTCATGCTTTTGGGGATAGATTGGATTTCTACTTTGATAATTATTTTGGGAAGGGCTACTGTTTTAGGACTGTTAGTTGCCCTGCTTCATAAAATGCTGCAAAGCACCATGTTGCCGCCTTATATTACAGCCACTATTTTATCTATTTTAGCACCGTTGATTAACACCGGAATTTTTGTAGTGCTATTTTATTTTTTGTTCAAGCCCACATTGATAGATTTAGCAGGAGAAGGGGCTGATCCTTTAAGTTTTTTAATCCTTACTATGGTAGGTGTGAATGTTATTGTTGAGGTTGTTACCACAGCAATATTAAGCCCACCGATTTTAATGGCTTTAAAGAGGGTCAGGGATAATCAATAAGCTTGTCGTAGCATTAATGCAAAGTTATGGTCCAATGCAAAATATAACAAACACAGATAAACACCCATATAATGTGGGTGTTTATTTTTTTACAAATCCGTGACGGGCAACAAATACTTTTCTTTGTAAGCCTCGTACTTTTCGAAGTATCCAAATTCGTTGTTTTTTAGTCTCGTAATATATGTGTGAGGCTCAAAATCCAAAATCTTGGTTTGGAGCACATAGATGGCGATGTTGGAACAATGGTCCGAGACCCTCTCGCAATTAGAGATAAAGTCTGTATAAATAAAGCCAAGCTCAATAGTACAGCTGGTGCTTTGCAATCTTGAGACATGTCGTCTTTTCATTTCACTTCTCAAACCGTCGACTACCTGCTCAAGGGGCTCAATTTCATATGCTAGTTGTTCGTTATTTTGCCTGAAGGTTTCTACGGTTTTTTCAAGTATTTCTTTTAAAGCATCAGCCAATATGTTTTTCTCGACAACAGCATCCGGGGAGAAAACAATGTTTTTCTCTGCCATTTCAGTTGCAAGTTTCATAATGTTATAGGCATGGTCACCGATTCTTTCAAAGTCGCCGATACTGTGCAGGAGCTTTGACACTTCTTTATTATCGGCATTGGTAAGCGAGCGATTGGATAGCTGAACCAAAAACAACCCTAACTTATCTTCATACATATCTATCTGTTCTTCGTTTTCTACGACTTCTTGCGCTACCTTCGGGTCGTAGTTATCCATTAGCCCGACGGCTTTAATAAAAGTGTCTTTTGTAAGTTCAGCCATTTTATTGGCGACATTACGACTCTCTGCCAAAGCTATAGCCGGAGTGCTCAACAATCTTTCGTCCAATAATTCATATGATACTATTTCACCCTTCTTCCTTACGGTAAGTCGGGCTAGTTTTTCCAGCATTTTAGCAAAGGGAAGAAGAATAAGAGTAGTTATAACATTAAAAGCAGTATGGAAAATAGCGATAGAAACAGGCGTAACCGATTTTGTCAAAAAGTCTCCTATCATGGGTCTTACTATAAAAAACAAAATCATAAAAACAGATGTACCGATAAGATTAAAATACAAGTGTACAATTGCCACTCTTTTAGCATTTTTATTTGTTCCGATAGAAGAAATCAAAGCGGTGATACAAGAACCAATATTTGCTCCCAAAATAATGGGTATGCTGACAGCAAAACTAAGGGTTCCCGTGACGGACAAAGCTGTCAATATACCAATAGAAGCTGATGAACTTTGAATCAAAGCGGTTAAAACAGCACCCAGCGCAACACCGAGCAGGGGGTTTTCCATTGCAACCAAAAAGTCCATAAATCCCTGCATTTTTGATAGAGGTTCAACAGAGTCTTTCATAATGGTAATACCGTACATCAACACGGCAAAACCTATTAGTATCGTGCCTATATCTCTCTTTTTTCCCCGCTTATTTGTCATCATAAGCAAGATCCCTGCAAAGGCAAACAGAGGGGAGAAGTACGCGGGATTCAATAGCTTGATAAGAGAGTTCTTGCTGTCGATATTGATTAAGCTCAATATCCAAGCGGTAATGGTTGTACCCACATTGGACCCCATTATTATGCCGATAGTTTGTTCGAACTGCATTATGCCTGAATTAACCAGGCCGATGGCCATTACCGTTATTGCCGTCGAAGATTGTACCGCGGCGGTAAGTCCGGTACCGAAGGCAAATGCTTTATATTGGTTGCTGGTCATTTGAGCAAGGGTTTTTTCTAATCGGCTACCTGCCATTTTCTCCAACCCGTTGGACATCACATTCATGCCATACAAAAACAAAGCCAAACCGCCAATTATCGAAAACAAAGAAAATATATCCATATTTATCTCCAAAATATAATCTAAAAAAATAATAAATCAGAATTGTGAAAGGCAAAACGTTAAAATGTAAATATTACATACTTTATCAAATAAATAAAGGTCTTAAGACGAGGTGTTAAAGTCCTTGGTCAAATGCAATGCTCTTTACTTTTATTATTGTATATGATAAAATTATTTATGCAAGTTTTTTAAACAAAAACGTTCTTTACCGGCGAACAAATATTTCTTGTTTTTATAGACAAGGAGGGACAAATGAATAACAAAA
>CAZFVM010000069.1:0-7564 GCA_964522305.1 uncultured Oscillospiraceae bacterium | reverse complement strand
CATAACGTAAATGGAAGAAGAACCATCTGTAATAGACCCGGTGTTGTTGTAGATGCGCCCGTTTGCAGTAGAACTACTAGAACGCTTCTGACCAAATCCGATGGCGGTCATGGCACCGTCATTGTTCTCTGCTTGACTACTGCCGCTGGCAGGTGACTTGTTCATATTCGGAGTAGTTGCAACAACCAGGGTACGGCTGTTGGCAGCGCTGGATGCAGCAAGATACATACCGGTCACACCGTTCTTAAACTGAAATGCCGGGAAATAACTACCTGCAGGGCTCTGAGTATAAATATCCGTACTTGCGTATTCGGGTAAGATTCTTGGCTCTAAATACCAGCTGTAATAAGACAGGTCTGTGGTTGTGGTAAGAGTAGTTCCGCCAAAGCTTGAGTTACCTGATATATTAACAGAGGTCACCGCAGACTCGTCTTCGGTACCCAATGCTCCGAGGACAAAGGTGGACTCGGTGGTCATCTCGGATAGCTTAGAGGTGGTGATGAAATATGTCTTTGTGGCGTCGCCGAATACGGTGTCCGCCTCGCTGATGGATTGTACCGGTACAACACCGGAATAGACATATTCGTAAGTGAGCTTGTAGAGGCGTATATTGTAGTTGTACCCGGACTCATGCAGATTGGCGGTTATGACAAAGCTGCCCGAGGCGTAGGCGAGATAATAGGGTGTGTAGGTAATAGACTCACCCGAACCGGTAGCCACAGTATAATATACTCTGCCGGAGGTTGCGTCATACATCCACCCATGGGCTGTGGCTGATGCCGAAAGGGTGTTGGATGTCTCGGACAGGTACTGACCATAGCCTACATTGCGCAAATCCGGCTTGTTACTCGTGCTGTCCACCCGCCACTTATAACCTGCCAAAGAACCGGTGTCCGGAGCTAAAGCGTTTGCCCCTATACCGTTAATATAGCTTGTCAAATCAGTGGTACCAAGGGTTCCGGCGCCGGACATGGTAAGTCCGATATAAGAGGTGCCCGTGTCGACGGCGATGAGATATTGCCCGGACTCCACCGAAGAGCTCTCGGAGGTTACAAGACTTGCGCCTTGATAGGTGTTGTAACTGGAAACATCGTCCTCGGGGACGAGCTTATAAAGATAGATTGTGTAGGAAGAGGTACCGACGCTAAACCCCGTATCGGATGCCGAGGGTGCCGGCATGGCAAAATTGAGATAGGAGTTGTCGGTACGCAGAGTACCGCCTTCCCCAGATGACTGGGTGTAAGTCCAGCTTGACTGTTGGGAAGACATGGCAAGTGCGCCGTCTGTGACGGATAAATAATACATTCCGCTCATCTTGTCATGGAACGCCGCAGTACCTCCCGGGTCTGAGGCTGTCGGAGTGTACCAGATATATTGACGGAAATCTTGATATTGTTGTAAAGTCCACTGGGTGGGCATGGTATCGAACACATAATCTGAGGCGAAGGTACCCTTGGCTATGGTAACACCGTCTTCGATATTCTCTTCTACCTCCTCGCCCAGCATATAATGCTTAACGGACTGGCCGGACTGACGGGCTACTATGACATAATCCTCGTTTGCCTCTACCGCTGGGGCGCTTGTCACTAACTCTAAGCGGAATCCGTTGGACAGGCGAAATACCTCTATTTCGGTGGTCTTCTCTGTAGAAAAATAAAACCCTTGGGCTGTATCGAAGCTAAGATAATAATAGACATCGCTGAGACCACCATCGAGATTCACCTCTTCTGTCCTGTAGTAGAAGGAACTTGTGTTGATAGAATAAGAGAACTCAGCGGCTTCTTCTCTTGTCTTGGTCAGCTCTTTGGTATATGTGTCATCGGACTCGGACAACGACAGATAGTTGACAGAAAACCTGTCGTTGCGGAAAACGGGGGTAGAAGAATCCGCCATAGTCTGCCAAACGGCGCTGGAATATATATTGTCTACCACACCGTTTATATAATCGGTTATTTCAATCTTGTCTGAAGTATCAAAGACATAGACTATCTCGTTGTTTACCACTTCTGCCACTATCTTTAACGCATAGTAGTCAAACCCGCCATCTCCATCCGGGACCTTGGCGGCTATAACATATTTGCCCTTGTCGAGAGAGCTGCCGGACGCTACCAGGGCGTGGGCGCCTTGATATCTGGTCTCGTTGGCAGAAGCAGCGGAGGTTATCAGGCTGCCTCCCTCTTGGGTGGAGGAGCTGTAACGGTATTCGTCGTTGCTATATAAAACCGAGCGAGTGGATATATATCCTTCTTGATTGAGAAGGTTGTATTCTCCGTTGCCAGACCAAATCTTGCGAACCAAGTCGTTCTCTTGAGACAATACAAAGCGGAATGCTCCGTGCTTGAAGAAATTGAGCCCAGAGGTGCTGTCTGTCTCCACACCGGACCAAACTCCGCTCTCGGGGATATCCTTTAGCTCATATTGGGTGCTGACATCGTCATCTGCCACCGCATAGATAGAGTCGGCGAACAAAAAGCCTGTATCCTGGATTGCGCCGATACCCTCCCCTATTATCTCGGAAAAGAGCTTGGAACCTATCCTTGCATCCGGGTGTATATATCCTACGGTGGTAAATCTGGAATAGTGGTTGACATTATCGGCATTTATCTCGATAACTCCTTCACCGGCTACGGTTATGTTGGATACATCCCCGTCTATGTGACCGGCAAATATACCGATATGTCGCTCGTAATAACCGGTGTCGTCCCCCGAATATTCGTCTTGCTTGTTGTGGTCGCCGAACAAGGACGTCCAGACCCCCTGAATGGCAGTCCAGATACTTTGAAGGGCGGTGTCTTTGCTAATAATTGTGGTGTTGTAAAGTATAAAATCGTGAACTCCGCCCCGCAGAGTGGTGGGCTCGGTGTCACCTTGTAATGTTACGGTGTTGGTGCCTATTTGGCTAAAAAACCCCACATCAATCTGCGCCTCGGGGACTACTACCACAGCGTTGGCTATGACATTATGTATGGGTCTTAGGATTGACACGGGTACATAGATGTTGTTGTTGCTTCCTACCTCTATTTTGTCCCCTTCTGCTATCTCGAACTCCTGGACATAATAATTAGGAACCTTGACATACTTGCCCGCGGTAACACTGCCGGCGGTTATTGTGGTCTCTACACCGTCAATATAGACACTCTCGCCTTCTATGGTTATGTCTACCTCGGCTAAGCCGGATAGATAGACATACTTCTTATCTGTCTCATCATAACAATATGCGTATATCAGACCTGACAATACATCGGTAAAGGGATGGTCGTTGTTGCCTACCGACTCTATGGGAATCCCTGCCAGATCCAGGACCTGGGGAAGCTCTTCCTCGGTGAAGTTTAGCACAAAATAGTACTGACCAATCTGATAGGTACCGTCCTTTATCTTTGAAGCATCTAATCTGCCGGTGTTGTTGAGCCTTATGAGGTTGCCCAATCTGTCTAAGTTGTTTATTACAAAGGGGTTCTCGGGGGTGGTTCCGTAACCATATTGGTCTGCTCGATAATCATCGCTATTGAGAACATCAAAGGCGTTTTGGTTTATCCTGCCGTCGACATTGAAGGACAAGAGCAGATCTCCGGCGTATTCGAAGAAGGAAAAGGCGAAGGGAACCAGCAGCAGGGCGCAAAGCACCAAGCTGATTATGGTTAAAAACAGTCTGCTCTTCATTTGCCGGTTCCTCCTTCTTGTGGTAGTGGTGTAACAAATGTCAATCCTTGGCTTGTCTGATATCTGTGAGGATTTGACGACCATATTGCTTGACTAATGCGATTAATTCTTTGTCGTCTTTGTTAAACCCCTCGTCTTCTAAGATACACTCTATGCAGTGTTCCCGCTTCTTTGTTATTATCAGAAATGTCAGTTCGTTTGTGAATATAAGTAAAACCGGCAAAACAATAAAGCCCAAAAACACATAAATGTTACCGGTTAGGGTCTCTAAAGTGGACAAAAACGATAGCTTGTGCTCTACTCTGCCGATGACTGAATCGGGGGAAACGGTATAAAAATCCTCTACCGGGTTTGCATCCCCGCGGGTCACTATGTTGTCGTCACTATCAATCTCTATAATGCGGTGTATGACTGTATCCCCAAAGATTGTAAGGTCGTCGGAGATGAAAGCTATTACATCCCCTTGTGATAAAGCGAAGTTCGCATCGTCATGAGGACTATATATTACCACATAATCCCCGACATTGTAAGCCGGTTCCATACTCCCGGAGTCAATCCTAAACATACGATAGTTGCCTATCTTGAGGTCGGAGCCGGAGATACGGAAAAACACTCCGACAATGGCAGCCAATATCGAAATCATAAGCAATAAAGCGAGGGTGTTGTTGATAACCTTGACGAGGATTTTATTGTATTTGGTCGTCAAAACTGCACCTCCTCTTGCTGATTAATCATATAAATCAAGGCTCGGATATTACATTTGCCGGTTCGGTGCGATAATAGAGGTTCGCCGTGGCAGAAAACTTGGAATCTAAAATGCCGGTTTCATCATACAGAGTCTCTGCGTAGGTCTGCAGTGCAGGCAGATCTGTTGATACCATGAAGTAAACTGTAAGGGTGTACTCGTAGTTCACCGGGATTACCGCTCCGTATTGTGACAAATCTATAAGACCTAAATCCTTGATGATGCCTTGGGAAAACTCGGTATCGGTAAAGGCAGTATAGTTGTCAGGATTTGTGTATCCCATATCTTCGGCATTGTCGGGCAGATAATACATAACTTTCATAAAGCGGATGTCTATGGGCTGGTCATCTCCGCCGATACAATAGGATTCGAACTCAAAATCCCCGTATAGCCTAAGCTTTGTGGGGAAGGCCGAATGGAGGTTTGAATAGGTAACATCCACCTTGTAAATAGTCTCGTGAAAGTCGTTGGTAGTGTATTCTCCTCCCCAGAGGAAGAAGAAGGGCTGTATTACTTCGTTGTAATCGTAATCAGAGCGAAAGTCGAGGTCAATTGTGGTATCATCCGTCGGTTGTATCTGGGAAAAAATGTTGTTTTGGTGGTCAAATACCCATGCTTTGACCTGGGATTTGTCTACACCATCGGTGTAGACTGTGGTGTACTGAGTCAACGGAAAATAAAACCAGGCATATGCGGTAAGGGAGAGCACCATAAATAAAAGCAACGCAGAAACTAACTTTCTTGTTATGGAAAGCCTTGTCTTCATGGTGTCACCTCCTCGATTATTGTTAATGTGTTATAGTTGTTTGCCTCAGGGGGTCCCTACATTGGAGAAGACGCAACGGGCTATGATAATTACGCCGACATCGCTGTCTTCGACGGGAACATAATTGCCTTGATCGTCCTCGGAATATTCGCCTTTCTCTGCGTTTTGGTTCTCCCCTGTATCAATGTAATAAATCGGGATATCTACAAGATACACATACTCCCCTGCGTAGGCACCCACTTCGATCATGGTACCTTCGAGCTGTACCGCTCCGACTTGAATGTTTATCTCTGCCTGGTCACTGTAAAGAGTGTCGAGTTTAGAGTTGGTCAGAGGTTGCCAAGTGTTGGAAAAAAAGTATTCGTAGGTGTAGTCACCGTCTTTTTGAACCTCGGTGACGGATACCTCAGACACTTTGATAGAGTCTGCGAACACGCGAGAATTATCCCTCAATTGTTGTTGGCCATATATCTCTTGCAAACTCAACTGGGAACCGGATATAAACCCGGGGTCCGGGACAGACACCATAAAGATAAAATGAATGATATCCCCGGGCACCATAATGAGATATGAGCCGTCTCCTTCCCAATCCTCCATTATCAGAGAATCGAGACTTCCGATATCGTCGTTCTTAAAAGAAGATAAGTTCTTGCCTGCTCCGCTGGTTATTACCCTGCCGTATATGGAATCGGCTTTGACGCTCTTGTTGGATACAAACCAGCTCTTTGCGTTGTCGGAAAACAGGTTGTATAAGGCGAAAAATAGAACAGCGGACAAAACGACTAAATATATGAAGTTCTTGAGTGCCGGGTTCTTTCTTGTAAATGCCATGTTGTCCGCTCCTTTCTGTGTGAAGTGTTATATAGAATAGGTAGTGTTATTCTTGTTCTTTTGCTCTTGAGCTCTTAATCTTTAGTGCCAGTAAAACGCTGTGTCGGATTACCAACAACACGAGGGGAAGTATTATCAAAGCAAAAAACCCAAAGGGGGCACGAAAGAAATCAATATAACTGCCAAGTAAAGGGATATAAAACTTTACCTTACCTATAGCCGCCATTTTGTCCTTGGTGATGTGGGTGGTGCCACCCAAGAATACTACGCTGTCTTCGCCCTTTGCGTCAAGTGCCAGGTCCACTATTGCCAGTGAGCCGAAATAATCGGAGGTCTTGTGGTCTTCCCGAATTGCAAGGAGCATGGTGTCACCTATAACCGGCTCTTTGTATCGGTTGTTTGAAGATAAAATTAGGACAGTTATAAAAATACTTTGCAGGATAATAAAGATGGTTAATATCGTGAATATGATGGATAGAGCCTTTGTCTTGTTCATCTTTCCTCCCAACTCTCTTATATTAGGACTCGACTACATCGATGGAAACAGCAACGGCAAAATAAGCACCTGCGTTGCTAAATACTGCCGAATCATCGGAACCTTCGACCCATATACGAATGTTTATCCGCTCGGAATAATAGGTGGGTCTCCCGTCTATAACTTCGGCGGCTCTCAGCGTAATGGTGTTATCTTCCTTGGGAACATAGGGGTTGTCCCCCTCATAATCGGGAGCGAGGTAGTAGCCGGTCTCGAAAACCGCGTCGTCATTGTCATAAAAAACCACACCTTGAGTATCATAGCCAATGGGATAATAATGGGTGTTACCGTCATAAAGAGGCTGTGCTTCTGTGTCCTTTGCCACTATCAAGGTGCGTTCTTGTTCTTCGCTACTGTGGGTTATGGCTGTTCTTATCGCACCGCTAATTGCACCATCGGAGTTATCCCCTTCGTGGGTTGGGTCGTAAATGTCTATCTTACTGACAAAAACCTCAGTTTCGTGGGGGGATGTGTTGATTATGTAAATCGAAATATCCATGTAATAACCCCCGGACAATAACGGAGGAATGAGGATATAGTCTGACTCGGAAACACCTGCTTTGGGATAACCGTTGGGGTCGATATGCTTGAGGGGCAGATATAGAAAATTAATACCGTCTCTACCGGACACGGGTACCAACATTTCATTCTCGGTTATCTTGACAACCTCCCCTTCGACTTCTTTGCTGCCGAAGGTAAAGGAGTTTGTAAACCCTTCTACCGAGGTTACTACCTTGGGGGCATTCAAAGACGCCATTATATTAACCGGTACATCAAAGGACACCGTCATGGAGTCTGCAGTGACAGAAGTGTTGTTGGTATACCATGCGTAAGTGGCAGTGGTGAGTACCAAAACACTTACCACTAAAAAGGCGAGGGTTATGATTAGTTGTTTTTTCATTTTTTACTCCTCCCCCTTCTTGTGTTTGTTATCAAAAAAAGCCGTAAAATAGACTGATATCTATTTACGGCAACTGGCTGGCTCGTGATGAACCCCTATAGCTTTGCGTCAATCCCTTGCGGAATC
>CAZFVM010000068.1:0-7629 GCA_964522305.1 uncultured Oscillospiraceae bacterium | reverse complement strand
AAAGACCATATCATTGTGATATATCAGGAAGTCTTTGTTGGGGACGAATTTATCAGGTAGTATAATTGATGTACCGTTATAACATTTAAAGAATTTTCGCACTATATCACCATCGTAAATATCGCTAATTTTATCTGAAATTACAATTTTATACTCTGGCGTAACTGTTAGAAAACCCTTGTCGAAAGCTACATCGTGCAAAGCGTTTAAAGACAGCCCATTTCTTGGATTTGTTTTTTCACTCTCGTTGCTTTTTGACCACGGTTTTATGTGGCTTGCAATCAATAATTGTGGTGTACTAATACCAGTGATACAACACACACTTTTATAAGAAGCTAAAACAGCACTTCTAAAAAAGCTTTGATTAACTCTTTGTTTTATTGTAGTGGCCTTATCAAAACCTTTAGGTATATTTTCAACTATTTCAGTTTTTCTATTCTCGAGCCCAGCAATTAACCTCTCGCTTTCAAAAGCTAATTCATCCCATCTTTCGTTAAACTCATCCCAGATTTCTTTGTCAAGTTTACTTGCGTTTTTTAATCCAACAATGCCTTGCTTTTTTAGTTGCGTATCAAAACTTCCTAAATTCCCTATTTTCATATTGACAGCACTTGGAGTTCTTCCAATTAAATTAGCTATTTTAATAACATCTGGATGATTTTTCGAGGAATGTTGAAATGGTATTTTACAATACAAATTGAAAACTATGATTTCTTCTTCGCGAGTCCAGTTTCTTCTATCCATTTTAATTACTCCGTGACCTTTGTAGTTTTAATTTTATTTTAGAGTTCTTTTTTTTACAGCAGACATGTTTTATGATGCTGTTCGGTAGTATGATTATCCTTTAACACAACCCCCGAATAGCAATAATGTTTGTGCTCAATCAATTGCTTTGAGTATTATCATTTAATCCCAAAAGAAATCTAACATAACGCTTTGACAAATCCACCATACTCATAGAAATATGGCGTGCCACTTTAAGCTACCCATATTCGAGTTGTAGCGAAACTATACACTAAATAATATGACACTTCTTTGTCGCTCAGAAAATTCATTGCAACGTAATCATCCGACTTCACAATTTATCGGACTTATTTCAACCTAATATAATATGTCGATTTTCCCGCGCCCTCGCGCTTTATTTCGCCATCGGATATTAGGGTTCGCAGAGCGCCTTCAATAGAGCTGTCGCTCAGGGATGGGCAAAGCTCTCTGATATCTTGCTTTGTGAATTTTCCGATTTTGATTTGTGTTGCCTTCTTAACCATATCGATGGCAGGAAGTTTTTGTTCTACGATGGAAAACCTGTCTTCAAAATCATTGTATGCGGCAAGGATGGTGCCGAGAATGTATTTTACGAAAGGAATCACGTCTTCTGCCCCTTCATACCAACCGTCCTGTGAACGATTCAAAGCGTCGTAGTAGAGGTCTTTGTTTTTTGCAATTATAGTTTCAAGCGAGATGTATTTTCCAACATAAAACCCACTGCGGTATAATAACAGTGTGGTCAGCAACCGACTCATCCTTCCGTTGCCGTCGTTAAAGGGATGAATACACAGAAAATCGTGGATAAAAATAGGTATGGCGATCAAAGGTTCCAGTTCGAAATTACCGATAACCTTATTGTATTCTTCGCAAATATTATCCAAGGCGTCGGGGGTCTGAGAGGGTGTCATAGGTGTGAATAAAATTTCGGTATGTCCATCGGGATAAGTCGCACTGATATAGTTTTGCACATTCTTAGTTTGACCTGCCAATGGATTATTCAGGTGAGTATACAGGATTTTGTGCAACTGAAGTATATAATTCCTCGAAAGTGGAATTGCATCAAAGCTCTCGTGAATGATATTCAATACATCACGATACCCGGCAATTTCTTGTTCATCACGATTCTTCGGTGCTGTTTTTTCTGCCATTAGCTGCTTGATACGGGTGCTTGTAGTTACAATCCCTTCGATGGCGTTGGATGCTTCGGTACTCTGAATCTTGGCGACCGCCACCAACTTTTCGAGCTCTGCCGGCCTTTGTTTTAGATACTGTTCTTGCTTGCCTGCTGCTTTATATATAGCGGCGATATATCCGAGTATGTCAGAATCCCATGTCTGACTCTTTATATCTGAGTAGTTGAACGTTTTCATTCCCTTAATCACCGTCCTTTCCCTTAAATAGTGCCATATAATAAGGGCAATGTCAATAGAAAAAGAATAATGCGTAATTCGGAATGCGGAATGCGGAATGCGTAATTGATTAAGGGATAGTTTTGAGGTGGGCGAAGCCCACAGTTTTGACGCAAGCAAAAGCTAGAAATTAAAGCAAGCTTTAATTCAGGAAAAACACATTCCGCTCTTTTGTTTGCAGTTGTGAGGTGTCCCAAGGGACACAGTTTAGAAGCAAACTTTGTTTGCAGTTAAGGTGTCTGCGACGCTATTCAATTAGAAATACAATTAATTCGGAAGATAAGAAATAATACTAATTCAGAATTCGGAATGCGTAATTCGGAATTCAAAGAAAAAAAACAAGAAAAAGGGTTTTTGGTCAAATAATTAAACCATTCAATCGCTTAATGAAAAAAGCCAAAAAAGTGACATTGCTTTTACCGGGGGTTTTGGTATAATCAAGATATGTAATGCAAGGATATTGGCGTTGGAGGAGAGGTAATTGAAACAATGTAGTACATGTGGTGCTCTGCAAGCTGATAGTCGCTTTTTTTGTGTTGATTGTGGCGAAAAATTGGGCAATAGTCTATCAGAAAACGAGCTTGAAACAATAGGGAAAGAAATAGAGAAAAAAGCAGAAAAATTGTATAACAAAACCGACCCTCTTTATGTTAGCATTTTTGAAAAAATTGTTGGCATTTTATCTTTGCTTTGTATGTCGTTTACTTTGGCTTTTGTGATTATTTATAGGCATAATCTCGAAAAAGTCCCCGAAGCGACTTACTTAATCTATTTGATTCTCGCTTTTATATTTATTTCTTTACTCGCCCTGGTGCCCCAGATTTTTTGGGCATTAGAAAAATTCAAATTGAGTTTTACTGTAGTCGGTGCTGATGATTTGGAGCCATCTTATCTTTATTTGGTTATGCGGAGGATATTTATTGGTGTCTCTTTTGCAATTGCGGCAGCAGCGCTTGTGCACATAATCCTACAGCTTGTCAACCCGTCTTGTTTACCACTCAATATCAATGTCTTCAGATGGAAATACTAAATAGGAAATGTACTCCGAAAATAGAAAAGGTAGTGTTATATGAAAGCAAAAACAATAATATCCCTATTACTTGCAGTGTTACTTATGTTTGGCTTGTTTGGGTGCTTTGGAAATAGAATCGGCGAAGATGAAGCGAAAACACTTGTTAACAGCTTTTTTGAAGCTATTGAAGCAGAAGACTATGAAAAAGCCGATATGTATCTGCATCCCGAAAGGCCTGCTCCGCTCAAAGAGTTTTTTGAAGCTGTCGGAGCCGATAAGAGCTTAAGCTTTGCCTCAGGAATAAAGGTGGAACAATACACAAAACTTTCTTCATCCTTGTATGACAGCACTGTCAAGGGCTCTACCTATACACTTGATATGCAAACTATGGTTGGAGATGCTGCATTGGATATATTTATTGAAATTGTCAGAAATGATAATGGATATGGAATTTATAACTTTGAAATTAAACCGTGATTTTTGCAACTAAATACTAACACCTATCGATGCCAAACCCCGTTGGTTTGTATATCGATAGGTGTGTTTTTGTTTCTTATATTACAAATAGAATGGGTAGCATTTTGTTGACGAAAATCGATAACTATAATACAATGACAGTAAAAGGTGACGCTGATACTGTTGCCGGCAAAAAACCTTGGAAAATAAAGCTTTTTTTGGGAGTTGTTATGTTTATGAAAAAAACTGTGTTCCTGCTGGCGGTGATATTCTTGGCAACGGTGCCGTCAAATATTATTTTGGCGGATTCGTCTGTCACAAATTTTGAGGACAAAATTATGAATGATGCGGTATTCTATAACAACATTGTTGCCGGTGAGGTAAGGTTTGTACAAGGCTTGATGATGTCAAACGGAGCGATACCAAAAAACTTACCTGCTGCGGACAGTAGTTTTGGAGCAAAGGAATTGCCTGATATAGACGGTATCCCTGCGTCTGTATATACTAAGTGGAAGGTAGGTCACATTGTCCCCTACTTCTCTGAGATTGCTGTTTTGGGTATACTAAAAGCCGCGCCGGCAGAATCAAAGGAAGCCGTTGAAAGGTTCGTAACCTGGTATTTGGATAGCATAAATGATGCAAAAACAGATGCTTATGGGGTTGACGGAACGATATATGACTTGTACGTGTTCCAGGACCCGACAAACCCAAAGCAGGTAGTGCAGCTGCCTGCACGCGTGGTGGAGTCTTATAGGTTTGAAAACCCTAAGGACAATAATATTGATTATGACTCGACAGATTCTTATGCTGCGTTGTTCTTGCGTATTTTGTCTGAGTATTATCATACCTACAACGAAGCCCAAGTGTTTGAAAACCGTAAAGATGAAGTTGACAGAGTGCTCAATGCATTACTATCAACTTATGTCGACAAAATCCACCTTACATATGCAAAACCGAGCTATGAGGTCTGTTATTTGATGGATAACTGCGAGGTTTATAACGGTCTTTTGGCCGGTGCGGAAGTCTATGAAAAAGTCTATAAAGACCTTGAGAAATCAAAAGAGCTGTCTGAATATGCACAGAAAGTTATGTCGGGGATAGAAAAATATATGTGGAACGAAGAAGGACAGTATTATCACAGTGCTGTCTTTGTCGACGGTAAACCGGCTTTTGGGATGGATTGGAACAACTTTTATCCCGATGCTACGGCACAACTTTTTCCAATTTTGTTTGGCTTGATAAAGCCAGATAGCGAAAGAGCCGCTTTGCTGTACAAGAAGTTCAACGATAGTTTTGGAGTTGCCGGTGTTTTGGGCAAGGACTGGACTGCCCTTGATAAAGGGGACGCTTATCCATGGAGTACTATTGCCCATGTTGCAGGTATTGTCGGGGATTATGCGCGACTTGATAGGTTTGTGACCCATCTCGAACAAAAGTATCTAAAGACTCACTCGAGTTATTACTATTATTGCGGTGAAGCCGGTCAAACTCTTTTTGCAGTGCAGTATATGCAAAATCCAAAGCAAATTGTAAGTGTAAAAGAGGAAAGTATAACGGCAAGAATAGGAGAACAGGTTCCCCTGGGGGTTTCTCTCTTCCCTCCCACCGCTCTGCCGGGTAGGCTTGATGTGAAGATTGAAGACAGTGCAGTCGCTGCCTTTGACCGCACAACAGGGCTGATAAATCCGCTATCTGAGGGTAAAACGGTTATTACCATATCGATTGATAAAGAATCTGATGAGCCCGAAGTATCTATACTCTTGAATGTTGTTGACGGTGGTGAGATACCTAAATCTGAAGTGTCAAAACCAAGCAATAAAAACGGTACAATAGCACTGAAAATAGTAGGTGTGATCGGGATTATCGGCGGTATTTGGGCACTTGTGTTTTGTTTGAGACGAAAAAGAAAACTATAATTGCTAAATATAAGTTTAGCTCAAAACATTAATTTTGATAAGGAGAATTTACAATGCCAAGGACAATTACGGTTAAAGGGACAGGGTATGTAAGAGCCAGAGTCGACTATGCGATTTTGACAATAAGGTTGGTATCAATGGATATTGACTATTCAAAAGCAATGGATGATTCCGCTGAGCAACTGACTAAACTCAGAGAAAGTCTTGCGAAAATAGGATTCGACAAAGAAGATTTGAAAACAGCCAGGTTTGATGTAAGTCCGAATTTCGAGCATGAATCGGATGAGAAAAATAATTATCGTCGAGTTTTTAAAGGCTACAATGTGACTCATGAGCTGAAAGTGGATATGGGGTTCGAGTCCGTGCTTATATCAAAGACTATTGGAGCAATTGCCGACTGTTTGGCTAACCCCGAGCTTGATATTGTTTTTACAATAAAAGACACCGATGCAATCAAGGAAGAGTTGTTGCGAATCGCAACAGTAAATGCAAAAGCAAAGGCAGAAATATTGGCCCATTATTCGGGTGTCAACCTAGGAAAATTGTTGACCATTGACTACAATTGGGCAGATATAAGATTTGACTCAAACACCGTGTATAACATGGAAAATAGCGTAATGCCTATGGTTAGCATGGCACGAAATATTGAGGTAGAACCGGAGGATATAGAGGTCCGGGACAATGTTACCTTTGTCTGGGAAATATCCTAACCTGTAGTTAAATTTGCATACATGGCTTAATAGTTTCAGATTAAAGCAAGATTAGATTTAGATGCGGGCATATGGTCGCAAGTTTTCTTAATAATAAAAGAAATGGGATTGCAATAATGGATACAGTACCAGAGGCGCAAAGAAATATACCCGTAAAAGGTGAATATGATGTAGCTGTAGTGGGAGGAGGGATAGCGGGAATAGCTTCTGCCCTTGCGGCGGTCAGAACCGGAGCGCGAAAAGTGATTTTGATTGAAAAGCAGTATGCGCTGGGTGGGTTAGCTACTTTAGGGATGATTGCTGTATATTTGCCTTTGTGTGACGGTATGGGCAATCAAGTAAGTTATGGTATAAGTGAGGAGCTTTTGCGTTTATCAATAAAACATGGAAGTGAAGATAATCTCCCCCATGCCTGGCTCAACAATCTCTCGAAGGAGGAGAAGCTAAAGAGGCGATACCTTGTCCAATATAATCCTTATGTGTTTGCTATTTTGTGCGAGCAGCTGCTGATAGAAGAAAAAGTTGATGTTCTTTATGGCACCCAAGTATGTAGTGTTAGCCTGTCCGGCTCAAAAATTGATGCTCTTGTTTGTGAGGGGAAGTCCGAAAGATTTGCGATTAAAGTCAAATCGGTTGTGGATGCCAGTGGTGATGCGGATGTTTGTAGATTAGCAGGAGATAACATAGTTGAGTACGCGAAAGGCAACACTTTGGCTTCTTGGTATTACAGCCTTGTCGATGATAAAATCAGATTAAATATGCTGGGGCTTGTTGATAATACGAACAAAGACTCAGAACAATCCCCGCAAACCATCTACACGAGCCTTGATACAAAAGAGCTGAGCGCAATGACAATTGCATCCCATTCTGCGTTGCTTGATCATTTTTTGAAAAGAGGGCAAGTCAGTAACACAAACTCTCTATCTTCTTTTGAAGTCATACCACAGGTGCGTATGACTAGAAGGATTGACGGTGCTTATACTTTGGATGATACTGAGGGAGTATATTTTGAAGATAGTATCGGTATGATTGGAAACTGGAGAAAAAAAGGACCCATATATGAAATCCCCTACCGGAGCTTGTATAGCAAAAAGATAAAAAATCTAATTGCTGCCGGCAGGTGTATATCTGCAACCGATGGCATGTGGGATATAACGAGGGTTATACCCGCTTGTGCCGTCACCGGTGAAGCTGCCGGGACTGCCGCTGCGTTAACCGATGATTTTTCTTTGCTTGATGTGAAACGGTTTCAACATGAGCTTACTCTTAAGGGAGTGGTTTTGAGGCAATCTGAAGCCTTTTAGGGATAGTTGGGAGGTTTAAATGACGCAATTCATAGAATTTCGTCATTCTTGAAG
>CAZFVM010000067.1:0-7695 GCA_964522305.1 uncultured Oscillospiraceae bacterium | reverse complement strand
ATGACTTAGACGGTGAGCCTCTCGAAGAATACGCAACGGAATTGTTTCGTAGATGGGGAATTGGCGCTAAAGACAAAAACAACGGCTTGTTGATACTTTTATCTATAGGAGATAGAAAATCCCGTGTTGAGGTCGGATATGGTCTGGAAGGTGCACTAAATGACGCAAAGACCGGTCGTATTCAAGACATCTATATGGTGCCTTATTTTAGAGATTCGGACTACAATCAAGGTATATATAAAGGTTATAGTGCATTGTTTGAAGAAGTGTGTGTTGAGTACGGTCTGGACCCTACCGCTTTTGAAACTTATTCTCCCAACGAAGAAGAAGGGCTCTCAGACGAGGATTTTAGTCTATTAAAGAAGATTCTCATCATAATACTAATATTCTTAGTAATTATTGATTTTCGTGTTACCGGAGGGTTGTTTACCCTCACTATATTACGTTCTCTCTTTAGAGGAGGCGGCAGCGGAAGTGGTAGCGGCGGAAGGAGCGGTGGAGGATATTCCGGCGGTGGAGGCAGCTCCGGAGGTGGAGGCAGTTCCCGGGGTTGGTAGATTAGCTTGACTTTTTATTTCATATTGACAACTTGAGTTTTTCATGATAGTATTATGCCAACAAAACAAAGGAAATAGCTAATGATTAAGATTAATTTTGCAAACTTTTATATTAACTTTTATTTTAACTTTTACCAAGGCAGAATAAAAGCAATTGCGCTTGCAGATTAATCACAAACTTTACTAACAAGGGTTCTGCGGTGGATTGCCTGCAGAACCTCTTTTTATTTGGAGGAAGATTATGATAGTAGTGCTAAAAAATGGCTTTAACGAGGATAGTGCTCAAAATTTAAAAAGTTGGCTGGAAGGACAAAATGTAACAATACACGTTTTTAAAGGTGAGTTCCAAACTGTCTTTGGTATCATAGGAGATACCAGCGAAATTAATATCGAGTTAATCGAAGGACTTGATGTAGTTAAAAGTGTCAAACGAATAAGCGAGCCTTTCAAAAACACAAATCGTCAATTTCATCCCGAAGATACTGTACTAAAAGTCGGTGATGCGACAGTAGGTGGCGATGAATTTATTTATATAGCAGGTCCTTGTTCGGTTGAGAGTGAAGAGCAAATCATCGAAATTGCAAAAAAGGTAAAGAGCTCCGGAGCAACCATGCTGCGGGGAGGAGCTTATAAACCTCGCACATCTCCTTATGACTTTCAAGGCCTGCAGGAAACCGGGATTGATCTTTTACTAAAAGCAAAGGTAAAAACCGGTTTGCCTATAGTATCTGAAATAATGAACGCCAATCATCTCGAAGCTTTTGAAAAAGTCGATGTGATTCAAATCGGCGCAAGGAATATGCAAAACTTTGAGTTGCTAAAGGAACTTGGCCGCACAAATAAGACTGTTCTCTTAAAGCGTGGCTTGGCAAATACCATTAAAGAGTTTTTGATGAGTGCGGAATATATAATGGCAGGGGGAAACGAAAACATTATTCTATGCGAACGAGGCATCAGGACCTTTGAACAGCACACAAGAAACACTCTTGACCTTTCTGCTGTCCCCGTTTTGAAAGAATTGTCTCACCTGCCTATAGTTGTAGACCCTAGCCATGCGACCGGAATCTCGAGGTATGTCAAACCTTTGGCAATGGCTTCGGCTGCTGTAGGAGCTCATGGAGTGATGATTGAAGTGCACAATAATCCGGCAAAAGCTCTTTCCGATGGTCCGCAATCAGTTACACCCGAGGAATTCGAGGATATAAAAACACATGTAGACAAGATACTCGGTGTATTATAAAAGGAGTTTTGCATGAAAGAAATCACCGTTAGGACCCTCGGCAGACATTATAATGTTTTGATTGACGATAATCTGTTAGCACAAACAGGCAATATTATGCGTCAAATGCACCTTAGGGGCAAAGTTCTACTAATCACCGACAATATAGTGGATATATTATACAAAAACGAAGTTGCCGCTTCCCTATCAATGTCAGGGTTTGAAGTTTTTGATATGATGTTTGAAAATGGCGAATCGGTAAAAACACCGGATAACTTCCTTTTGATAATCGATAAATTATCAAGGCTGTTATTCACTAGATCGGACACTGTCATAGCTTTGGGAGGCGGGACAATTGGTGACCTTGCAGGGTTTGCCGCATCTGCATACATGAGAGGAATAAACTTAATACATCTGCCCACTACCCTTTTAGCTGCAGTTGACTCCTCTATAGGAGGTAAAACCGGTGTAAACCTTCAAAAGGGTAAAAACCTATTGGGCTCCTTTTATCAACCCACTACGGTAATAATTGACACCGGTACAATCGACTCACTGCCAGAAAAAGAACTAAAGAACGGTTACGCAGAAATTATTAAGTATGGCTTGTTGGTTGGAGGGAATTTGAATCGACTTATATCTGAAAATATATCCGATAATCTTAATCAAATTATCTTCGAATGTGTAAAGATAAAAGCCGATATTGTAGAACAGGACGAAAGAGAAAGCGGCTTGCGTAAGTTGCTAAATCTCGGACACACAACCGCCCATAGCATCGAAAAATTGTCGAGTTATACTATATCTCATGGTGAAGCAGTCGGTATAGGTCTGTCACTGGCGGCAAAGGCTTCGGTATTATATGGATATGCCGAAGAAAGTTTAACCAAAGTTGTTACCGAGCTTCTGCTAAAATACGACATGAAAACCATCTGCAGTTACTCCGCAGAAAAGCTTTACGAATCGGCATTGGCTGACAAAAAACGAAGCGGTGATTTTATCGACTTTGTGTTGTTGGAAAATATCGGTAATCCTATTATAAAAAGCATTCCTATTAATGACTTGCTTGATATCTTTTATCTTATGAATAAAGAATAAAGAGGCGTATATGATAATAACGATTCCCCCAAACCTTTTATCCGGTCATGTCAAAGCAATATCTTCAAAATCCCATGCACATAGGGCGTTTATCTGCGCTGCTTTGGGCACTTCGACTTCTACAATTATCTGTAACGACGTTTCGGAGGATATCTTAGCAACGATTGAATATCTAATTCAACTGAGTGCAATAATTGTTAAAAAAGATGACACATACCAAGTGAATCCTTTAAACAAAAATGTAGGCCCTACAGATATTATTCTTAACTGTAAAGAGAGCGGCTCGACTTTAAGGTTTTTGCTACCAATTACCGCTGCCCTCGGGAAAAACGCAACAATAAAAGCCTCCGGCAGACTCCCTGACAGGCCTATCTCAGAATTAACAAAACAACTAAGAAACCATGGTGTGGCTGTGGAAGATCTTTTCCCTTTAAAATTAAGTGGCAAATTGTCCGGGGGCATATATAGTTTGCCGGGGAATGTCAGTTCTCAATACATCTCCGGTCTTTTGATGGCAGCGCCGTTAACCAAACAAGAGTTAACTATAAAAGCAACCTCAGAGTTAGAATCTATTCCGTATATAGACATGACAATAAAAGTAATGGAGGACTTTGGGGTTAAAGTGCATACCGAAGAGAGCTGTTTCTGTGTCTCCGATAAGCAAAATTACAAGCATGTGACCGACTACATAATAGAGGGTGATTGGTCTAATGCTGCTTTTTGGCTATGTGCCGGAGCCCTCGGCAACGGCATTACCATGACTGGACTGTCTTTAGAATCAAGGCAAGGCGATAAAGAAATTATCAATATATTAAAAAGCATTGGTGCCGAGATAAAAGTTGAAGATGATAGCATAACAGTTAAGAAGGGCACAATCCTGCCTTTTGAAATTGATGCAAAAGATATTCCTGACTTGGTGCCAATATTTGCTGTTCTTGCCACCGCAGCTGTAGGCAAGTCAAAAATATATAATGCCAAACGCTTAAAGCTAAAAGAAAGCGATAGACTTTATGCAGTGTCATCACAGTTAAATTTACTTGGCGCGAATATAACAGAAACTGAAGATGGCTTGATAATTAACGGTACCGGTAGCTTAAAAGGAGGGATAGCATCCGCAATGGGGGACCACAGAATTGCCATGAGCCTTGCCATTGCTTCTTTGATATCCAAAAACAACATAACCATTAGTAATGCAGATGCTGTAAACAAATCCTATCCTACGTTCTTTTTGCATTTTCGCGACCTTGGCGGAACAATAATATCTAAGTGAGGAAAAAAACATGTCATCTATAGTTGGCGAAAAACTCAAAGTTTCTTTATTTGGCCAGTCCCATTCAGAGTATATCGGAGTTGTTATTGACGGGTTTCCCTCGGGATTTGAAATTGATTTTGATAAGCTATCCGCTTTTATGTCACGGCGCAAAGCAACAGGTGAGCTTTCTACAAAAAGACATGAGCCCGACACACCTCAATTCATATCCGGTGTAGTGGATTCCATAAGTAGCGGAGCACCTATTTGTGCTATTATTCCCAATACCAATATACGGAGTCAAGACTACAAAAACTTCCGTACTATCCCCCGCCCTTCCCATGCCGATTACACTGCCTTAAGTAGATGGGGTGATGCTACAGACCTTAGAGGAGGCGGCCATTTATCCGGTCGAATAACTGCAGCGCTCTGTATCGCAGGCGGGCTGTGCGTGCAGTTCTTGGAAAGTAAAGGGATTAATATCGGTGCCCACATACTGTCTATTGGTACAGCTACCGACGAAAGTTTTGACCTTGCCTCGGTAAACAAAGAAACCTTAAAACAGATTTCCCGAGATTTTCCTGTATTGAACACGAAGTCCGGTGAAAAAATGAAGGACATAATTCTTGAAGCAAAAAATGACTTGGATTCAGTCGGAGGTGTTGTTGAGTTTGCTGCGGTTGGTGTACCTCCCGGATTGGGAAGTCCTCATTTTGGCGGTATAGAGAATAAAATATCCTGTGTTGTTTTTGGTGTTCCCGCACTCAAGGGTATAGAGTTCGGGAATGGGTTTTTGGCTTCAACCAAACTTGGGTCACAAAACAACGACTCTTTTTGTTTTGACGAACATGGTAATGTGAAAACAGTTACAAATAACAGCGGAGGAATAAATGGCGGGATAAGCAATGGAATGCCGATAGTTGGCCGAGTGGCTATTAAACCTACTTCCTCTATTTCCAAAGAACAGGATAGTATCAATCTTGAAACAAAACTACCGACAAAGTTGAAAATTATCGGGAGACATGATCCGTGTGTTGTACACAGAGCCGTTGTTTGTATTGAATCAGCTATAGCAATTGCTTTAAGTGACATTTTGATCACGGAACAATAATAGCAAGGAGAAGAGATATGCCAATAATCAAGTATAGAGAACAAATTGACGATATTGACAGCCAAATATCCAATTTAATTTCGCAACGCATGGAAATAGTAGGTAAGGTAGCCAAGTATAAGAAAGATAATAACTTACCTATCTTAGATTCTGATCGAGAAAGAACGCTGATAGAAAAGAACGCGTCTCGTGTTCCCGAAGATTTTCGCCCCTACCTCAAAACCCTATATTCCGTTATTACCGATATAAGTAAATCTTATCAAAGCAAACTGATAAACGGAGAGAGTAATGTATCCTTAGAAATAAAAACAGCTCTGGAGACTACTTCAAAGCTTTTTCCTCAAAAAGCAACTGTGGCGTGTCAAGGTGCGCTGGGTGCTTATTCTCAACTTGCATGCGAAAAGTTGTTTGAAGCACCCTCAATAATGTATTTTAAGAGCTTTGAACACGTTTTTTCGGCAGTGAATTCCGGTTTGTGCGAATATGGAATTCTTCCCTTAGAAAACTCCACTGCAGGCTCGGTTAACAAAATATATGACTTAATGACGGACTATAACTTTAATATAGTTCGAAGTATAAAGCTAAGGACCACTCACACTCTTATGTCAAAAGATGGGGTTGATATCGGTGACATAAGAGAGATTATCTCCCATGAGCAAGCAATAAATCAGTGCTCCAACTACATCAAAAACTTGGATAATGTAAAAGTTACTTATTGTGAAAATACTGCCGTTGCAGCAAAGCTCGTCCGGGAATCCGACAGAAAAGATATCGCCGCTATAGCTTCCTATTCATCCGCCGAAATATATGGGCTTAGAGTATTAAACGACTCTATACAAAACTCGACCAATAACTATACTCGTTTTATCTGTATTTCAAGAAAACCGGAAATTTATCCCGGTGCCAACAAAACAAGCTTTATGATGGTCATTCCCCATAAACCCGGAGCGTTATATAAAGTGATGAGCAAGTTTTCGGCATACGGAGTCAACCTTACAAAGCTGGAAAGCAGACCTTTACCCGGCAGAGATTTTGAGTTTTTGTTCTACATGGATTTGGAATGCTCGGTCTACTCCCCTGTCTTTACAAAACTCATAGATGAGCTTTACTTTTCTTCTGAAAGCTTTAAGTATCTTGGAAGCTATTTAGAGGTGTTATAGATGGAAAAGTACGGTCTTATCGGCGAGGGTATTTCTCATAGTCTCTCCCCTGCCATTCATACAGTTTTTGGAAATCCCAATTACAGCTTATACCCTATGAAACGCGAAGAGTTAAAAGCGTTTTTTGCAAACCGCGACTTTCGGGGTCTCAATGTCACTATGCCATATAAAGAAAAAGTTATAGAATATCTTGATGAAATAATTGGTGTTGCCAAAGAGCTCAAAGCGGTTAACACAATTGTTAAAACATCAGATAACAATCTTGTCGGTTATAACACTGATTACGACGGATTTATCTATAGTATAGACAAAAACGAAGTTTCGCTAACTGACAAAAATATACTAATACTTGGCAGTGGCGGAGCGGCCAAGATGGTAAAAGCTGTTTGCCGAGAACGAGGAGCAAAAAACATAAACACGGTCTCGAGAACCGGGGATATAGATTATAACAACGCATATGATTTAACCGAAACCGAAATTATTATTAACGCTACCCCCGTTGGTATGTATCCAAACAACGGTAGAAAACCGATTGATTTGTCTCGCTTCCCTAAGTGCACATTTGTCTTTGATTTGATATATAATCCTTTAAAAACAGCACTTCTAATACAAGCTGAGGATTTAAATATACCCAACACCAATGGGCTTGATATGTTAGCGGCTCAAGCTCGGAAAGGTGCCGAGTTGTTCACCGGGAAAAGTATTACCAAGGAAATGATTGAAAGCGCCGTAAAAACGGTTAAAAGGCAAACGGCAAATGTTGTATTGATTGGGATGCCGGGATGTGGAAAAACTACTGTAGCCAGCTTGCTTGCCAACAAGCTTGGTAAAGAGTTTTTTGATACCGACGCTTATATTCATCAATTTTATGGTAGTTCTCCTGCAGACATTATCACTTTGAAAGGCGAAGAGGTTTTTCGTGCCTTTGAAAGCAAAACTGCTATAAAGGCAGGTCAGAAAATGAACACTGTAATCGCAACCGGCGGTGGAATTGTCTTGAATCCCGATAATATGAAACACTTAACTCAAAATTCTATGTCGGTTATTTATATCGATAGAAACCTAAAATTGCTTGAGAACAAGGAGAGACCGTTGTCAAAGGATATCACTGCAATTAAAGCACTACATAAAAGACGCCTCCCTCTTTATAAAAAACATGCTAGCATAACTATTGACGGAGACGGGACCCCCGAAGAAGTTGCCAATAGCATAATAAGCGCTTTGTCGTGAAAGCTTTTTTCAAGATATTCCTTTATATATGGAACTTCTTATTTAGATAATTTAAAAAAATGCAACAAAATATCAGT
>CAZFVM010000066.1:0-7838 GCA_964522305.1 uncultured Oscillospiraceae bacterium | reverse complement strand
ACGGCGGACTTTGTTCCCCGTTTTTTTATCGCTAACGTTATTTATTGAGTAGTCGCTTAAAAGCAGCCAAGATTAATGCCAGAGCTACAAAAAGCAACATCTGCACTATACCGTTTAGGGTGTACTCTAAGAAAGCTGCAAAACTCCTGTAGTCAATTGCCATTACAATTCCATAGATGAATTCGATTACGAAATATACCGGTGCGAAGAACAGCAGGATTAAAGAAGCCAATTGTAGCAATGTATCCAACAAATCTCCGGTTTTCGGGCCATAAAGCTTGGTCATGAAAGAAGGACCCTTTGGTTGGGGTTGATATTGTTGATTATACGGTGGCTGATACTGCTGTTGAGGCTGATATTGCTGTTGCGGAGGTTGTTGTTGAGGGTTGTAATTATTATCCATTTTCGCTCTCCTTATTAATAATTTTAGATTATGCACATATTTTACCACGGGGCGGGAATGATGTCAAGCATTATGCTTTAAGAGAATTTTTCCGCCTCTTGAACGGCAAGGGCGTCGCATCTTTCATTATAGGGATGACCGTCGTGACCTTTTACCCAAACAAATTCCACCACATGGGTTTCCAGCAGTGGGACAAGGGATTCCCATAAATCTCGGTTCAAAACAGGTTTTCCGTCAGCTTTCCTCCAGTTTTTGTTCTGCCATGACTCCAGCCACCCTTTTGTGACTGCATCCACTAAGTATTTCGAGTCACTGTACAGAGTAACTTCACAGGGTTCTTTCAGTGCTTGTAACCCTACAATAGCAGCCATTAGCTCCATTCTGTTGTTGGTGGTTTCGGGGTGTCCGCCGGAAAGTTCCTTTTCTTTACCGTTGTATTCAAGAATCACCCCATATCCCCCGGGACCGGGATTACCTTTACATGCACCATCGGTATATATATTTACTTTTTTCATAATATTTCCGTTGTCTTTTTTATTTTTCACTAAGTTTTAGGAGCCTGACATCCCGACCCGAGAATCTAAGCAGAGTAAATTCACCGAACAATCGAGAATACACCCGTTCACCATAATTTTGTTTTATTTGTTTTGAGTTGAGGTTTGTGCTGATTATTGTAGGTAAAGAGTTTACTATCCGCCAGTTTAACAGGGTAGAGAACACAGCGATGGTGTACTGAGTCATGCATTCGGCACCAAGATCATCAATAATCAGAAGGTCGGAGTTTTCGTATTTTTCCAAAACGCTTTTATCCTCTTTCGAAAACCGTACCGCTTCGTATGCAGAAAACACACTCTGTGCGCTGTCATAAAAAACCATATATCCTTTATCTAAAACTTTTTTGCCGATAGCAGCGGACAGGTGGGTTTTTCCCAGTCCGGTACCACCCAGCATCAGCAGGCTTTCGCCCGACAAACCAAACTTTTCGGAATACCGCTTGCATTTTTGAAGTATAATCTCCATGTTATCTAAGTCGGAGATACCTTTTTCCTGTTTTGCACTATAATATTTTAGATAAAAATTATCAAAGCTCTTATCGCTCAGCGCTTTACCCAAGCCAAAATCGAGGTAATTATGGGTGTTGACATCCCGCTTGACACATTCACAAAAGACCAATTCCACATAGCCCGTATCCATACACACAGGGCAGTCAAAGACCGGCTTATCATAGTCTTTATCATACCCGTTTTGTTGCAACAACTCAGATCTTTGAGCTAACAGCTTTTTGTTCTTGCGTTCAATTTGCTTTATGCTGTCGGCAAAACTTTCTTCATCCGTATAGGTCTTTGTGGCAAGCCTCATAATCTCAACAGAGGTGTTTGAGAGCTCCAAGTCTATTGTTGCAATTTTTGGAATTTCTTTGTGCAACAATTGGGTTTTGTATTCCGCTTCGCTTATCGCCGCCAGGCGACGATCTTGCTTGTTTTGTAGTGTTTTAGAAATATTCAAAGAGTGTCACCACCTTTAAGACTTTCTGCCTTTTTTCAACGCTGCTTCAAAGAATTCGTCGTCGTCAAAGCTGCTTACAGTTCCGGTTTTCTTTTCCTCGGCTTTGACGTCCTCTTCGGTTTTGTATCCGCTTTCGTGCCAGTTTTTTAGAATAGTATTCATATATGCAAATTGAACTTTGCCGGTGGCGTCAACGGTTTTGTCGTAGGCGAGTTTTACGAGGTCAAAGGGAATATCCCAGGTTTCGAACCATCTTTCCACATGAGCGTTTTCCTTGGGCGAAAGATCCCTGTCCCCCATACCGCAGATTTTTTTGAGGCGATTGGCACTTTTTCTCGTTTTTTCCTTTTTTGCAATCAATTCTTCGAGTTTTTCGTAGGTATCTATACCGTCATCATAAAGCCCAAGAGCAGTTTTCATTATATATTGCAGAGATGTCTTTTTTTGCCCCGTGGAGTATTGGGCTACCCCACAAATAAAGTCCGCAGGCAAATTTACATAGTCATAAAGATAATAAAGGGAGTTGTAGTCGTTTTTGTTTAGCACTCTGCCGAGCAAATCCCCCACCATTTCGGCAAGACTTCTAAAGTCATTGTCTTTTTGCACAGCTTCGGATATAGTTTCTGAGTCATAGGTCTGATAAAGGTTAACCGAGGACAGTTCCTTTTTTTTGCGACCGGCAGAAACAGGGGCAATAATCCCGGCGCCTCGCCAAAAAGAAAGGGCAGCTTCAATCTCTCCTTGGTTGAGGCCCAATTCTCTGACCATTTCAGACACGGTATAATCCCCGTTAGCATAAAGATAAATAATAACTTTAAGGTCGGGCTCCGTGGCGTTTTTTATTAACTTCAAAACCTCTCGCGGAATAACTATCAGGTTTTCGGCGGGAGTTTCAATCTTTCTTCGTTTTACCGTAGACACTTTGTTTTCCTTTATAGTATTTTTAGGATGTAATTATACTTTCATCGGGGTATATAGATACAGAAAGTCTGTTTTGTTCTGCCAGGCTACCCACTATCTCAACCGAGTAGTCAATATCTAATTTGCCTCCCATGGGGCTCAAGGAGTTTTTGAGCTCCTTTGTACAGACCCTGAGTTGCATGGGAAAAACCCCGGTATCATAAACACAGGTATGACATTTACCTTCTTCAAAGACCATGTGAGAATTTAACATACCCACTCGGTTTACAGATATAACGTTTTCTCCCAGGGTGCTTATAGTGGTGGTAGTGTCCCCCATATCGTCTTCTTCGTTTTCTTTATAAGAAAGCTGCAGGCCTTGTTTTGTTTGTGTCAAAAACCCGGAGTGTTTACTCTTGCTGCTCTCAGGCTCGATAGGATGCTCTCCCGGTCCGATATTGGCATAAATTCTGGATGCATCTATTTCTATATTAATAGGTATCTTCATAACAATATGCACCTCCTTGGTGGTTTAATAATCTTCGATATCTATCTTCGCAACTTCTCCGCTTATGTCTTTGCCCAAAAAAGTGGTAGCCGAGCGGGCAAACATAATAGGGTCGTCGCTGGTGTAATACTTCGTTTTGCCGTTGTTGTTTGCGGATAACAAATCCATATCCTTTAAGGTTTTTTCCAAGTCAAAAACCGCCTCGCTCCCGGAACTAATAAGGACCGAGTGGGGAAGTATGGAAGAGATAATGTCGGACAAGAGGGGATAATGGGTGCACCCCAATATAACCGAGGAAGGTTTTTCTCGGGCAATCTCCCCAAGGTATTGGTTTGCTATGGCATTCGCCGCTATATCGTCTTTTGAGGTATGGCCGTTTTCAACCAAGGGAACAAACATGGGGCAGGCCTTTGGCAGCACTGTCAAACTCGGCTCAAGGCTCAAAAGAGTGTTAGTAAAGGTGTTGCTTTGTATGGTGGCATAAGTGCCCAAAACAGCTACCTTTTTGTTCCCTGTTTTATCGGCAATTTCTACCGCTCTTTTTGCAGCAGCTTTAACCACCCCGACTATGGGCAGAGCAAATGTCTCTTGCAACAACTCTAAGGCATTGGAGCTGACTGTACCGCAGGCGACAAGCACTCCCTTTACATCTTTAGACAACAAAAACCGGGTGTCCTGCAGAGAGTATTTTTTTATTACTTCCAGAGACCGAGTTCCGTAGGGTATACGGGCGGTATCCCCAAAATATATAAAATTCTCTCGGGGCAAAAACTCTTGCAGTTGTTTTAGGGCAGTCAACCCTCCAAGTCCCGAGTCAAAAACCCCAATAGGTCTATTTGGCATGATTTGCTCCGTTTTTATCACTCTTGATTTGAGTCTTGCTGTTCTTTCAGGGCAAGCTCTATGAGGTTATCTATAAGCGATGAGTAGCCGACACCGGCGGCTTTCATCATTTCGGGATACATACTAATGGGGGTGAATCCCGGAATAGTATTTATTTCGTTAAAATAATAACCACCGTTTTCATCGGCAAAAAAGTCAATCCTGGCAAGTCCCGAACAGTCGAGGAGCTTATAAATCCTCTCTGCGGCAGTTCTAATTTCCTCTGTCAACTCTCGGCCAATCCTCGCAGGGATAAAAAACTCTGCAGTGTCCTTTTTGTACTTTGTATCATAATCATAAAAATCGTTGTTGGGATTTATCTCTCCGCAAGGAGAAACAATCAACTCTCGGTTACCCAACACGGCGACTTCTATTTCTTTTCCCACTATCGTTTTTTCAACCAAGACTTTATAATCGTACAAAAAAGCGGTCTTAAGTGCGTCAATAACCTCTGTGGAGTTAGTGGCTTTCGAGACCCCTACAGAGGATCCGCTGTTAGCAGGTTTGACAAACACGGGATATTCAAGTCTATCTTCTATTTGTAATACGGCGTTGTTATAGTCAAAACGAGGGTCTTTTCTAAAGGCCACAAAGGGAACAGTCTTTATCCCTTCTCGTTCGCATAGAATCTTTGTGGTGACTTTATCCATACATACTGCCGAAGAATAAGTCGAACACCCCACAAAAGGCAGACCGGAAATCTTCAGTAACCCTTGCATGGTACCGTCTTCACCCCGGCTCCCGTGCAAAATCGGGAACACCACATCGATATACTTAATGGAGTAACTGCCTTCGGATTTATCAAACAATACGATTCCATGATGGACAGTACAAGGGGAGATGACCGCAGGCTTTAGAAAATGAGGTTGCTTTGACCACGTAAGGGACCTCATCCCATCGGTGTCACCCTCATACACAAACCAAGAACCACTTTTGGTTATCCCAACCTTTGTTATATTGTATTTATCCCTATCCATGTTATCAATAACACCGGCAGCGGAAATACAAGATATGTCATGTTCTGTAGAAACACCGCCAAACAATACGGCAATCTGCAATTTCATATGTCCTACTCAGCTTTCCTACTCCATATTTTCGTAATGTTTAGTATATCATAACCATTAATTAAAGTAAATAGCGACACCTCAAAAATCAGAAGTGCCAAGCATAATGCAAAGATAAAACCGATTTTACAAAACAACCAAAACAGTTATTGACATATGTCATTTACTGTGGTAGTATAGGTTAGAAAGTGACATATGTCAATAACAAACAAGGAGGTGTCGATATGCCGAGATTTGACGCAACAGGGCCGGCAGGTGCAGGGCCGTTTACCGGAAGAGGTATGGGATACTGTGCCGAGGATTCAGCTCGCCCCATGGGTATGGGCAGAAGATATTCCGGCAGACGAGGTGCAGGTAGACTTGCCGGAGGCCGTGGTATGAGAAGGTCCGCAGGTGGATTTGGAAGATGCTTTTATGCGTTTTTTGATGGTGATAATCAAGCACCTTGGGCAGGAATATCAAAGGAAAATTTGGGAGCACTAAAAGAACGATTAACCCAAAAACTGTCCTGGATCGAAGAACAACTTCAGGACAACGAAGAGTAAAACAACAGGGGCAGAGACAAAATCAGCGTTTTTGCCCTTTTGTTTTATCCAACAACAAGGAGGGTTGCATAATGCCCAGACCCATGAAGAACAGAGTAATTTGCGATCTGCCCGAGAATAATGTATTCATACCTCTCAACCCCAGCAAAGACAAGGGAGAGGTTATTATGAGTTTGGACGAATATGAGGCCATAAGGCTTATCGATTATGAGGGATTAACCCAGGAGCAATGTGCGGCAAGGATGAGTGTAGCCAGGACAACGGTGCAGGGCATATATGAGAGCGCTCGACGAAAGATTGCGGACTTTATTATAAACTCCAAGGAGCTTACAATAACCGGAGGAGCATATCGGCTGTGCGATGGTGAAGGCGGATTTTGCGGTACAACTTGCAGAAGGCGTCGTCGCAGGGGCAGAAGGTTTCAGAATGGTTGACAACTTAGCCTATGTAATATATATTAACCTGTAATCAGGTTAATTTTTTTTGGTGTTTTTTATAAGTCGGAATAGCAAAACACGGCTGGTTGCAAAAGATAAGGAGAAGGTTTTATAATGACCATAAAAGTTTTATCCGAAAACATAAGCAAATCTTCGGATATCGGGCAAGAACACGGACTTTCTTTGTTTATACAGACCGGTGATACCAAGATTCTTTTTGATACCGGTCAGGGCGACTTGTTTCTAAAGAACGCCGCTACTATGGATATAGATATCTCCGCTCCGGATTTTTGTGTTATCTCCCACGGACATTATGACCATGGGGGAGGATTGAGAGATCTGTTGGCACACACCAAAGATTGCAATATCTATATAAAGAAAGAAGCCTTTGAAGACTATTTTTCGGACAGCGGATATATCGGGCTGGATAAAAGCATAGCCAAAAACCCTCGATTTAGTTTTACCGATGATTTTGTACAGCTCGCTTCGGGGATTTTCCTTTTTTCGGGGGTTATCGGCAGAGAACACTTTCCGTCATTTAACAAAGGGTTGTACAAAGAAGATTCTCCGGACGATTTTGTTCATGAGCAAAACCTTGTTATCTTCGAAGAGGGCAAATCCGTTTTGTTTACCGGTTGCGCCCACAACGGGATTATAAATATTATAGAAAAGTTCAAAGAACTCTGGGGCAACCCTCCGGATTACATAGTGGGGGGTTTCCACTTATACAACCGCAAGACCGACCGGACCGAGCCTATTGATACTATAATGGCAATCGGGAAATTCCTGTCCGACAACGGCAAGACATTCTTTACCTGTCACTGTACCGGAGTACCCGGATACGACCTGTTAAAGGAAGTGTTATCTGACAGAATTGACTATATTTATTCCGGCTATTCGTTTACTATATAATCCGGCAAACAAAAACCATTTACTAATCATCATTTTATTAAGGAGAAACACAAATGACCCCTCGCTCAAAAATCGCCAAGGATTTATTCAACAAAGGATACAACTGTGCTCAAGCGGTATTCGCTGCTTTTTCCGATATCACCGAATTGAGCTTTGAGGATTCAATAAAAATCGCCTCTTCTTTCGGAGGAGGGATGGGAGGACTTCGAGAAGTCTGCGGAGCATTGACCGGGGCTTTTATGGCAGCGGGCTTGATTTATGGATATGATTCCACCGACGGTGCTAAGGCAAAGGAGAGCCATTACGCTTTGATTCGAGAGATCGCCAAGTTATTTGAAGATGAGAACCAATCCATTATTTGCGACGACCTTTTAAAGCTTCAAGATCAATCAAAACAAGAAGGGTCTTTGCAAAGCACTAAAGTTCGTACCTGTGAAGAGTTGGTGATACACGCAACAGATATTCTCGACAAAATGATAGCAAATGGCACGAAATAAAAACTACTCTTGCTTATAATATCAAAAATACAAACACTGCCACTTTCGTCAAAAGATATATCCATTAACTGTTTTTGGCAAGAGTATTGGCTCAAAAAACATTAATTTTGTAAATAAATATTGACAAAGGGTTTTTGGCGTGATATAATACCACAAATTCTTTTTTTGGAGACCCCAAATGTTT
>CAZFVM010000065.1:4961-7916 GCA_964522305.1 uncultured Oscillospiraceae bacterium | reverse complement strand
TTTCAAGAATAAGTCTTGGTATATCCCTTTCGGAATATCCTTCACTTTTGTAAAATCCGACATGTCCAAAATATTTACAAACTCAACCGGATTTTTCTCGGATATTCCTGCCGGATTATATATTGTCACCTTTGCTGTTGCAGAGGGAAGCAATTATCTTTCCGCAACCGCTAACGCAACTACTGTTAATGTAGAAGGTAACAAAAACGGGCCTTATAAAGCAAGCATACGCATCATAACCACCGATGGCACCGATGCTCAGATAACAAGCGGATTGTATGTGAGAACACCATCAAACCCCAAGACAAAGTCTCATTCAACTATTTTGGACCATGGAGGCAATGATTTTGAAGCCGGCGATGATTACACCTATGAGCTCGGCGGCGGGCTTGTACCTTGGGGGATTACCGGAGGGTGGATATTTAAGGCACACACTTATACCGCTGCGCCGGCATGGTCTTTTACATCCTATCTTAGAGTTTATGGCGATGGTACAAAATGGTCGGGGTGGGTAACCGACTATATCTCCGGCAATAATGTCGGTCATGATGTTACTCTTGAGAAGTATGACCAAAACTTCCTGCGAAGAGATATTACTACCAATGAATCACTGTCTCTTAATATAGGCAACATAGACCTGGGCTCAACAACCAATTACAGTTATTCCCATGACTGTAGGATTACAGACCAGTTTATGAATAACTACAACCCCATGGATTATGTCGGTGCACCTATCTTTTCGGTTACATCCGGGAATCCGGCATATGACAGCTTTATCATCCTAACAGGAATGACCTCTTTTGAAATTGACAATAAAGGTTTGGCAGAGCATATAAGACTATTCGGAGGAGAAGCACCCAAATATACGATTAGTCTTGAATATCCGAGAAACACGATTAACAAAATAAACAATGTCGACAGAACAAAAATAGAAGCTGTTCTTTTGGCAACCAACATCCCAGCGTCGATAGCTTCAAATCCTCCCCCACAGCAAACAACCTTTGCCAGACCCATGTCCCTCATGCTAAGGAGCGGAGTCGGGGTTTCGAGCTTGTCTTTTGATACCGATGACTTTGTCCTCAATAGCGGCAAAGAGTTTGAAGTACCGTTGACAATCAGCGGCAGCACACCGATTTGGGGAGTGTTGGCGGGAATTGGTTTTGATATCGATGTTTTACAACTAACCGGCGTTACAATAGGTGATGCTTTTTCCCAAGAGCAATTCACCTTACAAAACGATCTAAACACCGGGACTTTCAAGTTCCTGGCAACCGTGAGTACACTATCCACCATTGTACCCGACGGCACCCTAATCACCCTTTCTTTCAAAATAAAGGATGACGCACCGGAGGGCACGACAACAATTAGTGTAGAATTGTTCGAAGTTACAAACACTACCACCTCTCTCATGGCAATAAGTGATGAGGGTCTGAATGTCATCATAGACAACACTCCACCGGCGTTGTCAGAGGATGCAGATGGCAAGACCTTCTGTGAAGCCACAGAGTTTACCGTAGTTGACGCTAATATAGATACTGTTAAAGTCAACGGCATCGAAGTCACTCTCACCAACGGTAAGTTCACGGTAAGCCCCGCAGAAGGGGAGCAAACAATAGTAGCCACCGACAAGGCGGGTAACACCACCACCGTTACCATAACCGTCAATGACGGCCACACTTGGGAAGCAGGCGAGATAACCAAACAACCGACCTATCTCGAAGACGGAGCCCAGACCTACACTTGTAAGTTCTGCGGAGCCACAAAGTCTGTTACCTTACCCAAGCTAATGGACACTACAGCACCGACCGGTAGCATATCAATTGACACACACAGTTGGAACAGCTTCCTCAACACTATCACCTTCGGACTGTTCTTCAACGATACTCAGATAGTCACGGTAAGCGCAAGTGACGCAGAAAGCGGAATAGATAAGACATACTACTATCTGTCCGACAGAGCGTTGTCAATAGCCGAGGCTGAAGGTATTAACAGTTGGACTGAGTTTGAAGACTCCTTCAACATAGACCCCAACAACAACTTCGTGGTGTATGTGAAGATAACCGATATTGTAGGCAATTTTACCATTATCAACACAGACGGGATAGTCCTTGATAATATTCCTCCGGTGTTGTTGGAGGATGCAGATGGCAAGACCTTCTGTGAAGCCACAGAATTTACCGTAGTGGATGCTAATATAGATACTGTTAAAGTCAACGGCATAGAAGTCACTCTCACCAACGGTAAGTTCACGGTAAGCCCCGCAGAAGGGGAGCAAACAATAGTAGCCACCGACAAGGCGGGTAACACCACCACCGTTACCATAACCGTCAATGACGGCCACACTTGGGAAGCAGGCGAGATAACCAAACAACCGACCTATCTCGAAGACGGAGCCCAGACCTACACTTGTAAGTTCTGCGGAGCCACAAAGTCTGTTACCTTACCCAAGCTAATGGACACTACAGCACCGACCGGTAGCATATCAATTGACACACACAGTTGGAACAGCTTCCTCAACACTATCACCTTCGGACTGTTCTTCAACGATACTCAGATAGTCACGGTAAGCGCAAGTGACGCAGAAAGCGGAATAGATAAGACATACTACTATCTGTCCGACAGAGCGTTGTCAATAGCCGAGGCTGAAGGTATTAACAGTTGGACTGAGTTTGAAGACTCCTTCAACATAGACCCCAACAACAACTTCGTGGTGTATGTGAAGATAACCGATATTGTAGGTAATTTTACCATTATCAACACAGACGGGATTGTCCTTGATAATGTAAGCCCAAATATTGGCGGCATAACAGACGGTGAAGTATACTGTGAAGCTGTCATCGTTGATATATCCGATGATAACTTGCTGACCGTAACTATCAACGGCGTCGAAGTCGCTCTCGCCAACGGTAAGTTCACGGTAAGCCCCGCAGAAGGGGAGCAAACAATAGTAGCCAC
>CAZFVM010000065.1:0-4861 GCA_964522305.1 uncultured Oscillospiraceae bacterium | reverse complement strand
ACAGAGCGTTGTCAATAGCCGAGGCTGAAGGTATTAACAGTTGGACTGAGTTTGAGGGTACCTTTAACATAGACCCCAACAACAACTTTGTGGTGTATGTGAAGATAACCGATATCGTAGGTAATTTTACCATTATCAACACAGAGGGTATAGTCCTTGATAATATTCCTCCGGTGTTGTTGGAGGATGCAGAGGGCAAGACCTTCTGTGAAGCCACAGAGTTTACCGTGGTTGACGCTAATATAGATACTGTTAAAGTTAACGGCATCGAAGTTACTCTAACCAACGGTAAGTTCACGGTTAACCCCGCAGAAGGGGAGCAGACCATAGTAGCCGCCGACAAGGCAGGGAACACCACCACCGTTACCATAACCGTCAACGACGGTCACACTTGGGACGAAGGAGTAGTGACAACAGAGCCGACCGTAGAGCAAGACGGTGTAAAAACCTATACATGCAAGCACTGTGGCGTAACAAAGACAGAGCCTATTCCAAAGTTAGCTCCGAGCATTATAATAGGAGATGGCATAACTTATCAATTGGGAACAGGCGGCACTATTACCTTCGGTTCAAATGCAGCGTTTAGTGATTTTATAAGCGTCACGGTTGATGGCACAACTCTAAATCCTACTAACTACAATCTCTCGGCAGGAAGCATAAATGTAGAGTTAAAAGAAGAGTATCTCGAAACCCTTGCAGTCGGGACCCACACACTTGGGATTGTCTCGGCAAGCGGTACGGCGGTTACCAAGTTTACCATCAAGGCAAAAGAGCAAGAAGAACAACCCCCCAATGTCGGCGACAACAACAATCTGCTTGTGTGGTTCATTCTACTCTTGGTATCCGGTGTATTTGTTGCGATTATCCCATTTAGGACCAAGGTTAGAAGACGGTTGGTTAAATAATCAGCCTCTAATAATTCCAATCATTTTGTTCATGGAAAAAAGACCCGACAAAAAAACAAAATCCATCCTATGTGGTGGATTTTTGTTTTTTAGATTAACTTTCTCGCTTTTTCTTATATATTCAACCTACCCTTGAAAAACCCTTTGATATACAATACAATCATATATAAGAGTTGTACAAATTATTTTGGGGTGAGGTTATGAGGTCAAAAATATTTTCGCTGGTTTTAGTGATAGTTTTCCTTCTCTCTGCTTGTGTTGCCAACAACGGTCAGGGCACGGGGGAGACATCCAATGTCTCAGAAGATCGGATAGACAAAAATATCTATTATATCGACGAGGACGAGCTATATGACAAGATTCTCGGTTCGTGGGTAGGTCAAACAGTAGGTGTTGTCTGGGGTGCATCCACAGAGTTTCAATATCTAAAGAAGATGATACCCGATGACGAGGTGCCGGATATCAACAGCCTCAATTTAGATGATGTTGCAGGCCAGGATGACTTATATGTCGAAATCCCCTTTTTAGAGGCTATGAAAGAACATGGTGTTGATTGCAGTCAAAAGCATATCGCAGATAAGTTTCGGGATTCCGAGTTTCCCCTCGACCATGCCAACAAAATCGGAAGAGAGAATCTGCGCAAAGGTATAGAAGCACCGATGTCCGGACATTACAGATACAATCCCCATTGCGATGATTTAGACTGGCAAATCGAATCAGATTTTGTCGGTCATATATATCCGGGGATGGTCAACGAATGTGCGGCTCGCGCCTTTGAGATCGGCCATATAATGAACTACGGTGACGGAGTTTATGGCGGTGTTTTTGTTGCCACCATGCATGCGGCGGCATTTTTTGCAGATAGTATAGACGAGATAATTGCTGCCGGCATTCTAACAATACCCGAGGGTACACAGTTTCGGCTCTTGCTTGAGGATGTTGTAAAGTGGCATTCCGAGGGGTTGAGCTGGCAAGAGAACTGGCAAAGGCTTGAGGAGGTTTGGGAGCCGACAGATCGCTGCATCTGGTATGCGAACTCTGACGCAAACATCGATGCCAAGCTCAACGCCGGGTACATACTTATGGGATTGCTGTATGGTGATGGTGACTTTACCGAGTCAATCAAGATTTCAATGCAATGCGGTCAAGACAGTGATTGTAACCCTTCAAATGTAGGCGGTATACTTGGCAATTATTACGGGTTCAAGGCATTACCGGAGATTTGGACCTCAAAGATTAATATGACCGGATACAATTTTGCATATACCAATCATACTATGAAATCAGCAGTGGAGTTAAACTACAACCTCGCATTAGAAATGCTCGAGCTCAAAGGTTTTTCAAAAGACGGCAATACTTGGGAGATAATCACCGATAAAGAGATTGTCCCCGTCCCCTTCGAACAATGGCCCGATATACCAAATGCCGAGGTCGACATTCAAGTTATAGATAACATCCTGAGTGTTACAACAAACATTTATGACCAAAACGGGATAAAGTCTATACTGTGGGATTTCGGTGACGGTGCAACAGATATCAGCGGTAATACCGTTCATGTATATGAAGCGGTAGGGGAATACGATATCAAATGCACTATAACTAATATCAATGACGGAGCCTTAGAGATAGAAGAAACAATCAAGATCGACACGGTCAATAAGACAACAAGCCCGGACAAAGGTAAGGTCAGGAACATTGCCGATTCAGGTGTTCCGATCTGCTCTGTGTTTTCTCCCACCGGCAGCGGCAGCAAGACCCTTGATGTCATTCGTGACGGCAAAAAGTTTGGGACAAACATAGAGCAATACGATACATATATAGGATATGTCGGCGAACACGATGATTTTGTGGGATATGTATTCTATGAAGAGTTTAATATCGACAAACTCATATTCACAGAGGGCATGCACTTTGACAACGGAGGCTGGTTTGCAAACGGGACGCCAAAAGTACAGATATATAATGATGCAAAGTGGCTTAATGTCGATTACACAATAACCCCGGAATATCCAAACGCCAATTCACAACAAGCGTTCGGGGCAAACTTTACGCAATACACCTTCACTTTTGAAAAAGTGAAATGCAAAGGTATAAGGCTTATGGGCACAGCAGGCGGTAGCGCCGGATTTATCAGTGTCATCGAGCTCGAGGTGTTCGGAGCAGAGGCACAATAATTATCAATAACAATCAAACAAAGGGGCTATAGCAAAACAACCGGAATGAAAAATATTGCATAAAACGCCCTTGAATTCAACCAAAAAAGCTGTTTTCAAGGGCATTTATATCATTTTAGAGCTGAGTTTTTGTGTATTATGTCGTCGGGATGTACTTTTGTTATAGCTCCTTTGTTTTGGACTGCTACAGAACGCTGCAGTCTTTGTCTTAATTACGTGTTTTATTTCATTATTTACTTGTTATCACTATAGCAAAAGCCCCGCATATTTTTATATATGTGAGAATGGGAAGTAGTGGTTGATAGACAAGATTCCCGTTATTTTAGTTTTCATTTTTTATCAAGCGGAACAATCTGCCCGTTGTATGAGGCTTTACCTTCACTTACCGAAATAAAAGCGGCTTTATCATATCCGATTACTGTTTCTTTAAGTTTTTCCAGGTACTTTCCGTCAACATAAATAAAGAGCATGTATTTTTCCGATTGGTGATCCCTTCCAAAAACATCAGACACCGTCATAGAAAACCCCGCATCTCCAATCGCTTTTAGCAACGCGTCGTCCCTTGATGAAGTGATGATTTGGACGAGATAATTCGAAGGGAATAATAGTTTTACAACCAGACCGCCGACGAATGTACCGGCTCCATAACCACCGGCAAAAGAAATAGCGATAAAGATTGAGGTCGAATCGGTGTTGAGGGCTTCTCGCACTACCAAAAACCAAATCAAAACTTCAACAAACCCTATAATAGCGGCAAATTTACGGTTACCCCGGACGGTCATAATAGTCCTGATTGTACCGAGAGATACATCAATAATACGGCTAAAAAATATTGTCAAACATAGAATTATCATGTGCATCACTCCGTGCCTTTAGTATAACAAAATTATATCATATGCCTAATTAGGTGTCAATCCACACCGAATTTCTTGGCCAATTGTAAACAAAAGGGCAAAAAAATGTAAAAATTCATTATTTCGTGTAACAAACAAACCTTTTTCTTTAGATTGTAAGTGAGAGTATCAATTAAGGGGGTGTTGCAGAGATGGATGACAGCAAGATTATCGACTTATTTTTTGAGCGCTCAGAAGATGCGATTGTCGTACTGTCAAAAAAATATGGTTCAGTATTCATGCAAGTATCTATGAACATATTTTGAATAACCGCAAAGATGCAGAAGAATGCATTAACGACTCATATTTGGGCGTATGGAACGCCATCCCACCCAAAAAGCCAAATCCCTTGCTTTCTTTTGTATGCCGAATAGTTCGCAATATTTCTATCAACCGGTATAACAAAAACAAAGCACTAATACGCAAGAGCAATTATGGATTGTGTCTTGATGAGCTCCAAAACTTTGTCTCTGCACCAAACACCGTCGAGGATGATTATGCGCAAGCCGAGCTCACCGCGCACATTGAAGAGTTCTTAGATTCTATATCCAAGACTAACCGCATGCTCTTTGTCAGACGGTTTTGGTTTTTGGATTCATATGAGGACATTGCGAATGCTTCGGGGTTAAAGGAGGGGGCAATAAGGACACGACTGTCCCGGACAAAACTTGATTTTAAACTATTTCTAGAGAAAAGAGGAGTGATAGTATGAATGCCGAAATATTAATGAATGCTATTGGCAATATCAGCGACAAGTATATAGAAGAATTTGCCGTAATACAGCAACAAACACATAAAATCATGTGGCGCAAAGTATTATCCGCCGCGGCGTGCCTTGCTTTGGTACTCGCAACATCAATAGCGGTGTTCAAATATTTTGATAATACGG
>CAZFVM010000064.1:0-7948 GCA_964522305.1 uncultured Oscillospiraceae bacterium | reverse complement strand
TGTTTTGGCTTTCGTACATTCAGAGCAGAGACCATTAAAAGTAGTGACATGGTCCAAGACAAAAAAACCACTGTCTTTGTCAATCTTTTTGTCGTATTGATGGTTGTACGAAATACCCTTCGCGTCTTCTATTTTACCGCAAACTTTACATAGCAGATGGTAGTGTTTAGAGAGGACACCATCAAACCGTGCCGGCTGATCCGGCAGGATTAATGTCCTGACCAACCCTCTTTCTACTAAGTTATTAAGATTTCGGTAGATTGTGGTGAGACTTACTTGAGGTAGTGTTTCTGCGACCTTATCATAAATTTCCTGTGCCGTCGGATGATATGAAGATTCCCGTACCACCTTCAAGATAAGCTCTTTTTGCCTAGTCTTTCTGGAAACCATATCCCAACTCCATATATAAGTTGTTATAAATTTATATTATTGTAATTGATAATAAATGAAATGTCAAGCAACCAAAGGATTTGAGTTAAGGGTCTTTTGGTTGATTTGTAAGCTCCAATGGAATCTCAGGTTTTTCGATACCGGCGGGGGATTCCATTTTCAACATCAACTCACCAAAATCCTCTTCCCTTGAGATATTACACACATAATTATCTATATCATACTCAACGGTTAACCCCAAAAAATAATTATCTATTAACTCCACGGGTAGCAAAAAGTCGTTATAAAACAATACAGGAGAGGACAATCGCACGGGGTTGTGATTAACATATACCAAGGAGGAGTTGTTACTGCACACTACGCTGCCCGAGCTGTCGTTAACCGAAACTATAATTTTGTCTTTATCCCCAATTATACTAAGGTCGCATAATACGCTTAAGTTTTCAAAGGGTACATAGAACCCATAAGCGTTATTTACCTCCTCGGCGTCAAAATAATAAAGTCTTTTGCCTTCACTGTTGAGCCTTAGAGAATAAGCCTGCGGACTTCTTCCCGACTTGTTAAAGGAGTACAAAACTCCGCCTGCTACCAATGCCAGTAGAATTGCGTACATTACAAAAAGCAAAAACACAACAGCAAACACTCGCCCAAAAACTGAGGGTTTCCTAACTCTCTTTGCTTTATTTTTGGTAGTTTTTTTTGCTTTGGTATTCTTTTTTATGTTTTTACCGTGATCCATAAAAATCCGCCTTTGTTTTGGTATACCGGCTCAAAAGGTCAACCAAACTTAACTCAACTGTTATTATATCATACTCGGGCTAGAAATCAAACACAGACAGAACAAATATTGCGTTTTTTATTAAAGGAATAAAATACAAATAAGTGTTGACAACACAAATAAAAGAGTGTATAATTTGCCTGTAAAGTAATTCGCTTTACAGCGAGTCGTTACAGTGAGTCGTTTTTTCGGTCGGGAGGTTAGTTATGGAGAACAACCGGGATTTTATTTGCTCCCTTATGGATACCTATGCCAATATTATTCCGAGCAGACAACGAGAGGCGTTGGAGTATTATTATTTCGAGGACCTTTCCTTGTCAGAAGCGGCGGAGCATATGGGCATCACCCGTCAAGGAGTCAGAGATGCAATCAAGTCCGGGGTAGCAACCCTTATGAACTACGAAGAGGGCTTGAGTCTGCTGGCGAAGACAACCAAGACCATAGAATCCGCCGGAGTAATAATCGACCTCACCGACGATCAACGTATTAAGAATTTGGCGCAGAAGATTATTTCAGACCAGACCTCCTAACAGAGGGATACCACTTAACAGTGGGATACCACTTATCAGTGGTATTTATATTATATTAGATGGAGTATAGGGATGTTTCAGAGCCTGGTAGACAAGCTACAGGATGCGTTTTCTAAGTTTCGTAACAAGGGCAAGCTAACCGAGTCGGATGTCAAAGCCGGCATGCGGGAGATAAAGCTCGCCTTACTCGAAGCGGATGTCAACTTCAAGGTAGTTCGGGATTTCATCAACAAGGTTTCGGCTCGAGCTGTGGGCAGTGAGGTTTTAGAGAGTCTTTTGCCTGCTCAACAAATAGTCAAAATCGTCAACGAAGAACTCACTGAGCTCATGGGAGGAGCCAACTCAAAGCTCAATCTTTCTTCCACCCCGCCTACAGTAGTTTTGATGTGCGGTCTTCAAGGTTCGGGTAAGACCACCCAGTCGGCAAAGCTTGCAAAACTGTACAAGGACAAAGGCAAAAACCCTTTACTTGTTGGCTGTGATATTTATAGGCCGGCAGCCATAGAACAGCTCAAGGTAGTGGGAGAGCAAGTAGAGGTTCCCGTATTCGAAAGAGGAACTCAAAACCCGGTCACCACCGCCAAGGAAGCAATAAAGCACGCGGTCAAGTACGGGCATGACCCGGTATTCATAGACACAGCCGGGCGACTTCACATAGACACCGAGCTCATGGACGAGCTAAAGAATATCAAGTCAGCGGTTTCCCCCACAGAGATTTTACTAGTGGTGGATTCCATGACCGGTCAGGATGCCGTTAATGTGGCTGAGAGCTTTAACAATCTTTTAGAGATAACCGGTGTTATTCTCACCAAGATGGACGGGGATACCCGGGGCGGAGCAGCCCTATCGGTACGCCATGTGACCGGCAAGCCCATCAAGTTTATCGGAATAGGAGAAAAGCTTGGGGATATCGAGCCTTTTTATCCCGACAGAATGGCTTCGAGGATTCTGGGTATGGGGGATGTGCTTACCCTTATCGAGAAGGCAGAGCAGGCGTTCGATGACAAAAAGGCAGCGGAGTTAGAGCGCAAGTTCAGAGAGCAATCTTTTTCCTTAGAGGACTTTTTAGACCAATTGGGGCAGGTAAAGAACATGGGCTCCATGGAATCCCTAATGGGAATGATGCCGGGGATAAAACCCTCTCAACTCAGCAACGCCAAGATAGACGAAAAAGCTATGGACAGAATAGAGGCAATAATCCTGTCCATGACCCCTTACGAAAGGGTGCACCCCGATGTTTTGAACTCCTCCCGCAAGAGAAGAATCGCATCAGGCAGCGGCACCACCGTGGAGGATGTCAATAGACTTTTAAAGCAATACAACCAGTCAAAGGCTTTGATGAAGCAGTTTATGGGCAAGGGAAGAAAGAAGGGGAGACTCAAACTTCCTTTTTAAAAAAACAACGGCTAAAGAGAGGACAACCCTCTTTAAATAAAAAACCAAACAAAAATAAAACAACAAATTTTGGAGGCAAAAATGGCAGTTAAGATTAGACTCAAAAGAATGGGCAAAAAGAAAGCACCTTTTTACAGGATTGTGGTGGCGGATTCACGCGCTCCCAGAGACGGCAGATTTATCGAGGAATTAGGTTATTACAACCCCATGACCGATCCCGTTGATATCAAGGTAGACGGTGAAAAGGCAAAGAAGTGGATAGCAAACGGCGCCCAACCTACAGACACGGTCAGAGCTATCTTGAAGAAAAACGGAATTATATAAGAATCGTTTTTTACAATCGATTTTTCGAAAGGAATTTACATGAAACAGATTCTTACAGATATTGCAAAAGCAATCGTAGATAATCCGGATGAAGTCTTTGTGGCAGAGAAGGTCTCGGGGGATACCAGTATATTGGAATTGACCGTGGCAAAAGAAGACATGGGTAAAGTAATAGGCAGAGGCGGCAGAATCGCCAAGAGTATTCGCACCGTTATGAAAGCTGCAGCCATGAAAGAAAACAAGCGGGTTATAGTTGACATAATCTAAAGACTACATTAGACAGGCATTATAATTATGAAACAGTATCTCAAAGCCGGTGTACTAAACTCCCCTCGGGGATTACGCGGGGAGATTCGGTTTAGTTGTTTTTGTGACAGCCCCGAGTTTTTGGTCGGCGTTAATGTTTTGTACCTTGACGATAAAGGCGAACAACCTTTATCTGTCAAGGCGTACCGCTCTACAATCCCCACCATTACCTTCGAAGGGTATGAGGACAGAACCACGGCATATTCATTGATGGGCAGGACTGTTTACTTTGACCGTACCGATATCCCTTTACCCGAGGGTACATACTATTATGAGGACCTTATAGGTCTTCCGGCAATAGATGTGTCCAGCGGCGACATGCTGGGCAATATCGAGGTAGTGGAGGAGGGTGTCGCTTATAATTTCTTCCATATAAAAGGAGAAACAGACAGCTACATAATTCCCGATATAGAGGAATATGTACCCGAGATTCATCCGACACAGGGGATAAAAGTAAAGCTAATAGATGGTTTGAAGTTAAAATAAAAAGTCATAAAGGGAAGGGTAGCATATTGAGATTTGAAGTTTTGACCCTTTTCCCCGATATGATAAGAGATATCTTTCGCTACAGCGTAATAGGCAGAGCGATATCGGGGGGAATAATTGAATTAAACTGCACCGATATCCGGGACTATACCAAGGACAAACATCGGCGGGTAGACGATAAGCCCTTCGGTGGCGGTTATGGTATGGTTTTGATGTGCCAACCTGCGGTGGATTGCATCAGGGATATAAAGAGCAAACTTCCCGAGGGCAAAACAAGGGTGATTTACCTTTCTCCACAAGGCAAGCTGTTTGATCAAGAAAAGGCGAAGGAACTATCCGGTTATGATAACCTTGTATTGCTATGTGGGCATTATGAGGGTATTGATGAGCGGATTATCGAGCTTGAGGTCGACGAAGAACTCTCCATCGGCAACTATGTCTTGTCCGGCGGTGAGTTACCGGCGGCAGTGGTAATAGACAGCGTTTCCCGCCTTATAAAAGGCGTATTACCCTCGGTTGAATGCTATAGCGAAGAGAGTTTGCAGGATGGTCTGTTAGAGCATCCTCAATACACCAGACCCAGAGTTTTTGAAGGATTAGAGGTTCCGGAGGTGTTAACCGGCGGCAACCATGGATCGCAAAAACAATGGAAGGAACAACAGTCCATTGCCCGCACCAAGGACAAGCGCCCGGATTTGCTTGAGTAAAGGACACAGTCTATATGAACGGCAAACTAACCAACTACAAAACTCCATACAAAGCAGGGTTATTCAAGAGATTAAGGTCCCGAAGCAGGATTTTAACCTATCTTGACTCTTTGTCTGCGCGGGTTAACAGCTTTTTTAAAGACAACAAGGTCAGTAAGGTTACTTCTGACTGTTATCATACCGACAGGATGCTGCAAGACGGTATGCTAATAAAGGTTTTGCGCATAAAAGATATAGACAAAAACATAATAAAACCCTCTAAGCTATGGGTAGCAAACAGGATACAAAACAGTTACCTGACAGGATTGTATGGCAAACTCGTAGCCTTTTTATTGTCTGCCGGTCTTAGGTTTTATGGTATAATCAGCCTGATTTTTGGGGTTTTCGGGGTGTTATCCTATGTAGCAAAAAAATTCGAGTTACTCGCTTTCATTCCGTCCGAACAGGATTTGTTTTGGGCGGTGTTTTTAATCATAGCCGGGGTTCCTATGTTGTTTTCCGGTAAGAGTATCTCGGAAAACCTGACAAAGAGCAAGTTTTTCAATCTGTTGTTCGTGGACCTGCTTGGAATAAACCCCATGGCAATGACAAAACATCACAAAGGAAAGACCAACACCACCACCGCCTTCGTGACCGGGACCGTACTGGGAGTGGCATCGGTTTTTATCAGCCCCGGCACATTGGTCCTTTCTTTCTTTGCATTTATCGCTTTCATGATAGTATTATATATGCCGGAGACAGGGCTTTTGGGATCCATCCTGGTTTTCCCTTTCGTTTCTCTCAGAGTCTTAGCGCTTTTCCTCTCAGTGACAATCCTTTCTTATGTACTCAAGATACTTTACTCAAAGCGCAATATATCCTTCAAAACAGCTGATATCTTTTTGCTTTTCTTTACTCTTATTACCTTTTTCGCAGGGATTATAACCCCGGGCGGAGGGAATACCAAAGCATTGTATCTCTTGTGTTTTATCTCCGTTTACTTTTTGATAACCAATTTAGTCACCACCTCGGTCTTGTTACGCAAATTAGTCTATTCCTTTATGGTCGGCTCCGGTATCGGTTTTGTTTTATATATAATCGAAGTGTTATCCGGTTGGGAGGCATTTTCTTTTGCGAACCCGCTTACCTTGCTGACGGATAACAGGGTGGGGGGATTGTTTGGGTTCGGGATTTTTGCAGCGGTGATACTACCGATTTCCATTTCCCTGTACAAGTCCGCCGCAACTAAGGTCCAAAAACGAAGATTTGCACTATTAGCCTTCCTCTCCATAGCATCTCTCGGGCTAACAAAAGAACCGTTGGTACTGATTACAGCTTATGTCGGGCTCTTTGTTTATCTGCTTTTCGCATATGACAAACCGGTCAAAACTTTTGCGATGTTTTTGGCTTTGACCGCTTTTTTGTATGTGACTATTCCCATAACCCCCTATCTGTCCGAGCTGTTTTCCCAAGGGAGAGCCATCGTCTCCGGCGATGAAGGGAGTAAGGTTTTGAGCCAATACTTTTTCACAGGCTTAGGTATTGGAAGAGAAAACTTCGATATAGCCGCCAACAAGCTTGGTCTCTGGGCTAATTTTTCCAATCTTTGCCTTTATCAATCCTTGATAAGTGAAGGAGGATTGGCTTATCTGGTTACCTTTGGCTTGGGGGTTTTCTTTGTTTTAAGGAGAGGTTTTTATTGCCTGTTGACCTGTAACAGCAAGAAGATTACAGGGGTGTTATCGGCTTTAATTGCAGGCATATTTTTGTTTTTATTACTGGGCATATATTATAATGTGTGGATAGACCTAAAGCTTTATTTACTGTTTTGGATGCTCAACGGCATTGTATCCGCCACCAAGAACGTTTATGGCAGGATGGCATACATTAAGGAGGTAATGGCAACCTATGAAACCTAACAAAAAAATCAAAACAAGGCAGGGAAAGACAAAATACTTCGATGTGTTTTTGGCATTGATTTTCATGGTGGCGATTGTAGTAGCATTGTTATTCTTTATACAGCCGGATCAATCCGACACATTTATTTTAGAATACGATGTGGTTTTCGAGCCGGTGTCGAGACAGATATCCTCAAACATTTCGCCAAACAAGGTTTTCTTATCCGAGGACGGCAGGCCCATGGGCACCATACTCTCCGCCTTAAACGACAGGATGGTGTTTTACACAATAGATAAGGATAAGGATTCCAAGACCGGATATTTAGAGCATGTAAGCCAGGAATATAATACCGTATATACAAAAATCAGTGCAGATGCACTGTTTAAAGATGGCTCCTATTATGTAGGAGGGGTTCCTATAAGAGCGGGGGAAGAAATTACCCTGCGGTTACCTGATTTTTACGGTGTCGGCAGGATTACCTCGGTCAAAGTATTAAAGGTCGTAATAATGAAGGGGGAATAAGGTGATGAGAACCGAAGGCAGGATTCGTTTTAATATACTTGATATATTGATAATAATCGTGGCGATTGCATTGATTCTTGGAGTCTTTTTCCGCAACAGGATAATCGATTTGTTGTCCGATGACCTGGGGGAAGAGATAACCTATGTCTTACTGATAAATCAGTTGGAGGTGTCTTTGTTATCCAACCTCAAGACCAACGCCTTAGTAATTGATCCGGATACCGGACAGGAAATGGGCAACATCATTTCGGTTTCGTATGTACCCAGCAGGATAAGCGAGACCGCCACCGATGGTTCTATAATGACCTTGGAGAAAGAAGGGTACTATGATGTTACCCTCAAAGTCGGAGGCAAAGGTATAAAGAGCGATTCCGGCGTATACTTACAGGGGGTAGTTTTGATAGCTCCGGGGATGAATCGTCGGATAATTACCGAGATTGCATCTTTTAACGCATATATAGTTGGAATAGATTAGCGAAAACACACAAATAACCTGTTTATATCTGATTAAAATTGTTGTTTTACATAAGGGTTGTCTATTGATTTTATAGAGCTATTTTGATATAATTACAATACTAAAACAAAGGGGAAAAGCATCATATGTTGGCAAAGAATGTTACAATCCAAAACAC
>CAZFVM010000063.1:0-8119 GCA_964522305.1 uncultured Oscillospiraceae bacterium | reverse complement strand
GGAGTCTATGACGACACCAGCAAAGACAGTATCCCCGAGATGCGCAAAATGTGCGATGATTTTATTTATAATTTTTCTATTATACTAAGGTAGTAAAGCCACAAATATACAAAAAGCGTCAAAAAAGACGCTTTTTCATATGGGGGAGAAGCTCTTGGATGCTTGTAAAAGCCGGGGATTCTATCTTTTTACGCCTATCAATACAAAGCTGTTTTTATAATAATCGATTATCCCTTCTTTTTTTAGCTTAGACAATTCACGGGACAAAGCACTCCTGTCTGTGTTGAGATACACCGCCATTTTCTCCCTGTCCATCGGGATGGCAAAGATATTGCTTTTTTGTCTGCTTGCTTCGTTTTCCAAAAAGGTCAGAATTTTCTCCCTAATGCTTGGACGAGTAAGGCAGTCTGCTTGTCTATGAAGCTCAAAGAACTTCTGGGCAATTTCAAAGGACAAATTCGCCATAAGCCTCATCCGCAATCCGGTAGTTTCGGCAGAACCCTTTAACACTCGCGCATATTCAAACCGCAACACATGGGAGCCCCCCTCAACCTGCACCGTGACAGGGCTAAGGTTTTGCCCCGATACCGCCAGCACATCCCCGATTACCGCACCGGGCATGAGCTTTGTGTACATTTGAGGGTTGCCGTCTATATCATAACGGATTCCATACCCACTACCTTCCAACAGCACAAAGACAAAGGGGTTTTCGCCCCCTTCTTTTATCAGAGTTTTCTTTTGTCTATACTTGGTGTCCACCGCACCGATATCAAAAAGCAGTCGTCCTATCTCTGACTCCGAAAACCCGTCGAACAAAACATTTTCTTTCAAAACAACATTTCGTTGCATTTGCAACATCACCTCGAGCTTTATTATAATATAATAATGCGGTAAAAACAATATCAAAATCATATCAGGAGAAGATAATGAAGACAAACAGTTCTATCAAATGGATAACAAGGACAGGAATCTTAGTCGCTTTGCTAATCTCTTTACAGTGGGGATTGGGAGCATTGACAGCAAACAACCAATTTGTTGTAGGTTCGGCTGTCAATCTCATCTTAATTATGGCAGCTATCGCTTCCGGGCTTTATTCGGCAGTCACCGTAGCGGTGATTTCTCCCTTTACCGCCTTTATGTTTGGGATAGGGACCCCTTTGTTTCCCTTGGTTCCTTTTATAGCTTTGGGCAACTTGGTGTTGGTGCTTATCTGGTATTTATTGGCAGTCAAGTCCTTTTCCGCGCTCAACTATTCCATCAGGATGATATCTGCTCTTATTGTCGGCTCGGTTATAAAGTTCGGGGTGCTTTACCTTTCTATTGTAAAAGTCGCAATACCATATCTGCTTGATGTACCGGAAAAACAAGCACAAGTATTATCCGCTACCTTTAGTTGGCCTCAGCTGGTTACCGCAGCCATAGGTGGTGCAATAGCCTTTTTAATATTCCCGGTAGTCAAAAAAACTATCAACAAATAAACAAATATCCCAAGCCATCAAAAACAGATAGATAACAACTAAGTCGGCGAATCACCCTCGTCGGCTTTTTGCTGTTTTGGCATTTTTTAACTCCAATGGTATGTTGACTTTTACCGTTGATGTTGTATAATAATATGAAGATTTATGTTCCGAGAAAGGATAGTTTGATGAAGCCTCTGTCACTTAATGTATTGAGAGAAATGTTTTTGGAGTTTTTCCAAAGTAAAGACCATTTAAGACTGGATTCCTACCCTTTGGTACCCCAGGATGACCAGTCTTTATTATTGATAAACGCCGGAATGGCACCCTTGAAGAAGTATTTTACCGGGGAGCAGACCCCGCCTTCCAAGCGAATCACCACTTGCCAGAAGTGTATACGCACCTTAGATATCGAGAACGTGGGCAAGACCTCCCGCCACGGCACTTTCTTTGAGATGCTGGGGAATTTCTCCTTTGGAGATTATTTCAAGGAAGAGGCAATAGCCTGGGCATGGGAGTTTCTTACCGAGACTTTGGCAATTCCCCAAGACCTGCTTTATCCCAGCGTATACGAAGAGGATGACGAAGCTTTTGACATCTGGACAAAGATAGGTATACCTGCCGCAAAGATAGCAAGGCTGGGCAAAGAAGACAACTTCTGGGAGATAGGCGCAGGCCCCTGCGGTCCTTGCTCCGAGATTTATTATGACCGAGGAGAAGAGCATGGTTGCGGCAGCCCCGACTGCAAGCCGGGATGCGAGTGCGACCGCTTTGTCGAGGTGTGGAATATTGTGTTCACCCAGTTTGACAGCGACGGAGCCGGCAATTACACTCCCTTAGAGCACCCCAATATCGACACAGGCATGGGGTTAGAGCGTTTGGCAGCGGTGATGCAAGGGGTAGGCAACCTCTTTGAAGTTGACACCATTAAGAACGTAATTGCAAAAGTCGACGAGATTTCCGGGGTTAAGTACACTGGCAGCAGCTCGTCCTCCGATGTTTCTATCCGTATTATTACCGACCATATCAGAGCATCAGCCTTTTTAATCGGGGACGGAGTAATCCCCTCCAACGAGGGCAGAGGTTATATATTGCGCCGGCTGCTTCGCAGAGCTGCTCGTCACGGTAAGTTGTTGGGAATACAAAGGCCTTTCCTAACAGAGTTAGCCGAGACGGTTATCAAAGAAAACTCCACGGCATATCCCGAATTAACAGAAAAACATACTTTTATTATCAAGACTATTTCGGTAGAGGAAGAGCGTTTCCGCCAGACCATCGACTCGGGATTGCATATCTTAGATAAGATGATAACCGAAGCAATGTCAAAATCTATAGATATCCTAAGCGGCAAGGATGTGTTCCGCTTATACGATACTTACGGGTTCCCCCTTGATTTAACCCAAGAGATTACAGAAGAACATAATATCAAGATTGATAAAGATGGGTTCGATACCTCAATGGAGCTCCAAAGGAAGAGAGCCCGAGAGGCAAGGATGTCCGGCGAGGGCGCAGGATGGACAGGGGACGAGTTTTCCTTTTTAGATCCCGGCAAGCCCACCGAGTTTATCGGTTATGACCATCACAGCGGCGATGTCGAGATTACCACAATTATCAAAGACAAAGAACAAATCGCAGAGATTTCCGGCGGCGAGGGGATATTACTTCTTAACAAAACTCCCTTTTATGCAGAGTCAGGCGGTCAGGTCGCGGATATCGGGGAGATATCCACCCCAACGGGTGTGTTCGCTGTCACCGATGTAAGGTCAACCCATGACGGACAGTTCTTTCATATCGGTACCGTAAAAGAAGGAAGAATCGCCCTCGGCAAAGCCTCTGCCCAGATAGACTCAAAGCGCCGCCTGGATATAATGCGCAACCACAGCAGTATTCATCTGTTACAAGCTGCCTTGCGCTCGGTGTTAGGCAACCATGTAGAGCAATCCGGCTCCTATGTCGACTCCCATCGCGCGAGGTTCGACTTCACCCATTACGAAGGGCTCACCGCCGAGCAGTTGGCTCGGGTAGAGTACTTAGTTAACGAAAAGATATTTACCGGCAACGAGATTTCGGTGCATATTATGGGTGCGTCACAGGCAAAAGAAGAGGGAGCTTTGGCACTCTTCGGCGAGAAGTACGGTGACAAAGTACGGGTTATAAAGATGGGGGATTTTTCCACCGAGTTATGCGGCGGCACCCATTTGACCAACACTGCCCAGATAGGTCTGCTAAAGATAATCAGCGAAGCATCGGTGGCAGCAGGGGTCAGGCGTATCGAGGCGATTACCGGGTTTAACACCCTTGCATATCTAAAAGAAAGAGAAGAGATACTCTTCTCGATCAAGGCACTGCTAAAGGCCAACACCAACTCAGATATTTCCGATAAGTTATTGGGACTCCAAGACGAGTTAAAGTCAATCCGCAGGGAGTTAGAGACCACTCGAGTCAACAAGATAGTCTCGGATTTAGATTCAGCCACCCCGGTTTTGATAGGTTCGGTAGAGCTATTAACCGGCAGGTTTGACAACATCCCCATGGATGCTTTGAGGTCGGCTGCTGTCAATGTCACCGATAAGCGCCCCAACGCTGTTGTTTTATTGGCAGCGGTCAACCAAGGCAAACTCCATTTGGTAGCAGAGTGTGGCAAACAAGCGGTAGCCTTCGGCGCCTATGCCGGAAAGTTGCTAAAAGCGATATCCCCGATAGTAGGCGGTGGTGGCGGCGGCAGACCGGAGAGCGCCACCAGTGGAGGCAAAGACCCCTCCAAGCTGGCAGACGCATTAAAGGCGGCGGTGGATGTTCTAAAAGACCAGATAAACAACAAGAACAACTAAAATATACAAAAAGGCGGTAACTAAAGATGGATTGCGTTTTCTGTAAGATTATAAACGGAGAAATCCCGTCAAAAACTGTATACGAGAACGACAGCGTACTTGCTTTCCATGACATCAACCCCGGCGCCCCGGTCCATGTTTTGGTGGTGCCCAAGCAGCACATCCGGTCCATAGACCATGTCGACGAAGGCAATGTCGATGCGGTCAAAGAGATTATGCTTGCAATACCAAAGATAGCGAACGAGCTGGGGCTTGACGAGGGTTACCGCGTGATAACCAATATAGGTCAACATGGCGGTCAGTCGGTACACCATCTGCATTTTCATATTTTAGGCGGAGAACAACTCAAGATGACCTTAGTCTAAAGTCTACAACAACAACAAAGAACACGAGGTATTATAAATGTCCAAGACAAACAACACCATGATTATCGATCCCAACACCTACACCCATTACCCCATTGATATAGCGGGGGTAAAGAGACAGCTTCCCATATGCAAGGTTAACGACGACCTTTATATAGCGGCTTTTGTTATTTTTGGTGATGTAGAGCTCACACGTGCTTGTGCCACAGAACTGGTAAAAAGATTACCGGAGCACGATGTGTTGATAACCGCAGAAGCAAAGGGGATTCCCTTGATATACGAGATGGCAAGGATGATAGGAGCCCCCCGTTATCTTATCGCCCGTAAGTCGCCAAAGCTATATATGCAAAGCCCCAAAGCGGTTGATGTTCAGTCTATCACCACCGCTCGGGTCCAGACCTTATATATAGACCAGGAAGACGCCGACTATATGGTTGGTAAGCGAGTGGTTATTGTAGACGATGTTATCAGTACCGGCGAGTCCGTATTAGCGGTAGAAAAGCTTATAACAGAGTCCGGCGGCACCGTAGCAGGCAGGCTGGCAATCTTGGCGGAAGGGGACGCAGTTGAGCGGGAGGATATAGAATATTTAAAGCCGTTACCCCTCTTTTTCCCAAAGAAATAATCAAAGTCCTTTATCATTTACCCCAAGAGAGGTGCTCCGATGCTGAGAAATCGGATATTGGCAGGCTATATCGCCGCTTTTGCCCTGGGTTGTTTCGTTACAATAAATATAGACGGCAAACTAAGGATAATAGGTTTTGCCCTTTTTGGTGTGCTAAGCGTAATTTTGTACGCAGCACACCGTTTTTTATCCAAGAACACAAAGTCCCTGTCGGCGATTTCTTTGGTAATCCTTATAGGGATGACCTACACGGCGGCATTTTATTTACAGAACATGTCGGCGGTGACCGAGTACGACAAGACCCGGGACAAAGTCATGGTAAAGATTACCGACATAGGCTCTTATGGTGCCGGTGAATATTTCGATGCAAAAGTCACGACAAGCCGAGTCGGAATAGGGAAGTCAACCCCCCTAAGGGTATATATAGAGGCTGCGCCCGAGGATATGAATATGTTTCCCAAGCAAGGAGCGCGGATAGGGGATTATATGGAGTGTGAGGTCACATACCTATTGACAAAGAACAAGTCCCTCCATGCCAGGGGCATTTTTATAACGGCAAGCGCCACCCCTATCAGACTTATACAAGGTGATGGGTTTTTATACAATGTAAGGAGCTATGTACAACAAAAGATAGCCAAGCTATTCTCCTCCTATCCCGACTATGTAACCGGTATTACAAAGGCATTAATAGCGGGGGACAAGAGTGCCTTAGACTCAAAGACCAACAGCCTGTTTCGAAACGCCGGTTTATCCCATATCCTGGTAATCTCCGGGTTGCATATTTCGGTATTGATTATGACCTTGTATTCGGTTTTACAATCCCTGACGGTAAGAAAGCAAGCAAGGGGCATAATCTGCTTGGTGGTGCTGATTTTGTATGGAGTTTTCGTGGGTTTTTCCCCTTCGGTGACCCGAGCGGTTATAATGAGCGGCATAATGTTCTCTACCTTGATAACCCTGAGAAAAGCCGATGGAATCACATCCTTGTTCCTGGCACTTTTGATTATTTTACTCACAAACCCCTATTCTATTTTATCGGTGGCTTTGGGGCTGTCTTTTTTATCAACCCTCGGGATATTGGTCACCTCCCCCCACCTCAACTTCTCCGGAATCAAGAACAATGTAGTTCGCAAGACCGCAGGTATCGTCCTCACACCTCTGATACTCACTGTATCAGCCACGATTTTTTCTTTCCCGGTTATTCTTTCCTCCTTTGATTCGGTGTCCTTTATTTCCCCTTTGACCAATTTGCTGTTAGGTCCATTGCTCACATGGATACTCATTATCCTCATACCTTTTTCTTTGATATTTATTATCACCGGTTATTTCGGCTCCTTTTTGGCTTTCCTCCCCGCCAACGGCATCCGACTTGTGGTATCAATATTACAATGGCTGCAGGATAGGGACATTGGCAGTTTTTCCTCCTATTTGCCCTTTATCTTCCTGCCGTTGGGGGTGGCTTTTTCCATAGTAATATCCTTTATGATATTTCGCCGAAAGACAGTGTTAAGGCTGGTACCTATCCTAATACTTTTGTTTTTAATTTCGGTGGCAGGAGTGATTATTGGTTTTAAGACAACCGATTCCAATCGCACAACATTGGTATATGAAGAGACTAACCTCAAAGACTATGTCCTAATCGGGGGAGAGAGCAAAAGTCTTTATATTGACCTTGGCGGTTATAGCAACGGAATAAACACAGTATACGAACAAGGTTACCACTTTCTTGACAATTATATTATGACCGGAGTGTCCCAAAGGGATTATGCTAATCTCAAGGCCGCTATAGAACGCATCAACATAAATAAGATATATATCCCAAAGCTCCAAGCCGCGGATTTGGGGATGGCAAAACAAGTGTTGGAATTTGCAAAAGACCAAGGCTGTGTTATAATAGAACACACGGGAAAGATAGACCTGCCCTTAGGCGAAAGAAGGGTATATTTAGACCTCACCGGCAGGTACTATGACCATATTCCGAGCTTCTTGTATATAAGCATATCTTATGATAACCGCAGGGTCGCCCTGTTCGGCGGCAAGGTTATTCCCGAGGAGTATTACGGGTACAAAGACATATCCTTGGTTTCCCGCAGTATAGGTGAGAATGTTCGGCGAATAATCTCTCATCATTTGATTATAAATACAAGCCCTCGGTCGAGTTATGACTACTCAGAGTTGGCAACCAATGTTTACCGCACCGAGGGATTTACAAGAGTAATCATACCAAAGAACAAAGCAGAGGTGTTTGAATTTGAGCCTTGATATTCTAAAACAAAGGCTAAAAGATAATAGTTATCCCGGTGTGTACCTCTTTTATGGCAAAGAGGAATACACCAAGAATTTTTATGTCACTCAACTGCGCAAATCCATAAACAAGTCCCCCTTACCGGAGTTCAACCACATTCTTATAAACGCAGCGGAGTCCTCGCCACAGGCGTTGACAGAGGCTGTTTATTCCCTGCCCTTTATGTGGGACTACAAGCTCATCGAGGTCAGGAATTTTGAGAAGAATTCTGTGGATAGCGAGGTTTTGGAGGAGTATATAGATGTGCTGGACGACCTGCCGGATTATGTGGTGTTGCTGTTTTTGTTTCGCTCCCAGGAGTTGGATGACTCCGACACCAAGCCGAGCAAATCTCGGACAAAATCAAAGTCCAAGACAACAGAGGATGATGGCACAAAAGAAACAAGACAATCCAGGAGCAAAAGGGGTATCTCCGCCTTGGTCCAAGGTGTCAGGGAGACCGGGGGGGTGGGGGGGTTTAAGCCCCAAAGCGGCGCCCTGCGGGAAAAATGGGTGGTAAAGCAGAAGCAGCGATTTCGGTCTTGATAAAAGCATCT
>CAZFVM010000062.1:0-8190 GCA_964522305.1 uncultured Oscillospiraceae bacterium | reverse complement strand
TCCGAGCTAAAGGATATAAACCCCGATCGGTTTGGGGTATACATAGGAAGCGGAGTCGGAGGTATACAGACCTTTGTCACCGAGACAAACAAGCTGTCCGACCGGGGTCCCTCTCGGGTTTCCCCCTTCTTTATAGCGATGATGATAAGCAATATGGCATCAGGTTCGGTTGCCATGCGTTTTGATGCCCGGGGACCCAACCTCCCCGTGGTATCCGCCTGCGCCACTTCCACCAACGCCATAGGGGAAGCATACAGAGCTATTCTCCACGGCTATGCCGATGTTATATTGGCAGGGGGTTCCGAGGCTGCTATCTGCCCCTTGGCGATAGCCGGGTTTGCCAACAGCATGGCGCTCACCGAGAGCGACGATCCGACCCGAGCATCCATACCCTTCGACAAGCAGCGCAGCGGATTTGTCATGGGCGAGGGAGCGGGGGTATTGGTTTTAGAAGATTACGACCACGCAAAACAGCGGGGAGCAAACATATATGCCGAGATAGTCGGATACGGCAACACCTGTGACGCATATCATATCACGGCACCCCACCCCCAGGGAAGGGGAGCAGCCCGGGCGATGGCGACAGCCATCCAAGAGGCAAAACTTGATATTTCCAAGAGAATATACATCAACGCCCATGGCACTTCAACCCCGCTCAACGACAAGACCGAGACCATGGCGATAAAAGAGGTGTTCGGCGCCCGCGCCTACGAGATTCCCGTATCCTCCACCAAGTCCATGACCGGACATATGCTGGGAGCGGCGGGAGCGGTAGAAGCGATAGCCGGGGTATATGCCCTCAACTCCGGGATAATCCCCCCCACCATAGGGTACGAGGTCCCGGACGAAGAGTGCGACTTGGATTATGTACCAAATATCCCCAGGGTGTACAAGCCGGAATATATACTGTCAAACTCCTTTGGGTTCGGCGGGCACAACGCAACTCTGGTAATCAAGAAAGTATGACAAAACCCGATGAAAGGTAAATCAAAAAATGGAAGCAAACAAGATTGACGCCTTGGCACAGGTCATGACAAAGAACAACCTAACCGAGCTTACAATAAAAGAAGAAGGGGTAGAGATTAGCCTAAAGCGGCAGCCCGATGGCGTACCTGTTTCGGTAGCTCCTCGGGCAGACAACCCGGTCTCCCCGGAGGCACCCCCGCAACAACCAAAGGAAAAGCCCCAAGGGTTCGACAACCTCTATGAGATAAAGTCCCCCTTGGCAGGGGTGTTCTACTCCGCCCCGTCCCCCGAGAGCCCTCCCTTTGTCAAGATAGGGGACAAGGTAAAGAAAGGGGATGTCCTTTGCATAATCGAGGCGATGAAGCTCATGAACGAGATTACCGCAGAGCAAGATGGAGAGATAGTGGACATCAGCGCCGACAACGAGCAGATAGTGGAGTTCGGGCAGACTTTGTTCACTCTGCTATAAGCCATGACTATAACCGGAGAACACAGAATGACAAAACAAGATATAATGCAAGTCCTGCCCCATCGAGACCCTATGTTGTTGATTGAGGGAGCACACCTCGACGAGTCGGGGGCAGCCCACGGTTTTTACAAAGTCAGAGGGGACGAGTTCTTTTTGCAAGGTCATTATCCCGACAACCCCATAGTCCCCGGGGTCATACTGTGCGAGATGACGGCACAGACTTGTTGTGTTTTGTTTGCCGATGAGCTGCGGGGCAAGACCCCCATGTTTACCGGTATAAACAAAGTAAAGTTCCGCACCCCCGTCCGTCCCGGAGACACCATAGAGACGGTCTGCACCCTAATACGCAGTATCGGCAACATCAGCTTTGTCAAGGGCAAAGCGACGGTAGACGGCAAACTTTGCATGAGCGGGGAGTTTTCTTTCGCGGTGGTATAGTCTTGTTTCATAAGTTCGGAGAGCTTTATTACCCGAGCAGATTAGGATAGGTAAACACAAGTGTTTTCAAAGATATTGATAGCAAACCGCGGAGAAATCGCGGTGAGAATAATAAGGGCGTGTAAAGAGATGGGGGTAAAGACCGTGGCGGTCTTTTCCGAGGCAGACAACACCGCCATGCATGTAGGTCTCGCCGACGAGAGCTATTGCATCGGGCCCCCTTTACTCAAGCACAGCTACCTCAACAAAGAAGCGTTGCTCACCATAGCGGTGGCAACCGGCTCCGAGGCAATCCATCCGGGTTACGGGCTGTTGTCCGAGAACCCACAGTTCGCCTCATTGTGCGAGGAGTGCGGGGTGGCGTTCATCGGTCCCCCCGGTGCTACTATCGCAGAGATGGGGGACAAGGACAAAGCCAGAACAAACATGAAAAAAGCAGGGGTCCCGGTGGTCCCCGGCAGCAAACTGCTAAAGAATATAGAGCAAGCGCGTAAGGAGTCCGAGAAGATAGGCTACCCCGTAATGCTAAAGGCACGGTCCGGCGGGGGCGGTCGCGGTATCAGAATAATACACAAAGAAGAGGATTTACAGTCCGCTTTTATGACCGCCAAGGCAGAGGCAAAAGCAGCTTTTGGGGACGATGAGGTATATTTAGAGAAGTACCTTCACCCGGTCAAGCATGTAGAGGTTCAGTTTATATGTGACAAGCAAGGCAACATAGTTTGCCTCGGAGAGCGGGATTGCTCGGTACAGCGCAACAACCAAAAGATAATCGAAGAAAGCCCCTCGGTATTAGTCACCCCAAAGCTGAGAAAGGCGCTATACGAAGCCACAAAAAAAGCGGTAAAGTCGGTGGACTACTTAGGGGTGGGGACCGTAGAGTTTCTGCTGGATTCCCAGGGCAAGTTTTATTTTATGGAGATGAACACCCGACTGCAAGTAGAGCACCCGGTGACCGAGATGGTCAGCGGTATCGACCTTGTAAAGTGGCAAATAAGGGTGGCGGCAGGGATAGAGTTGGATTTTTCGGAAGCTGACACCCCCATAACCGGTCACGCCATCGAGTGCAGGATAAACGCCGAGAACCCCCTCGAGTGTTATCGCCCCTCCTGTGGCAAGATCGAGCTTTTGCATTTTCCCGGCGGGCCTTGGGTCAGGTTTGATACCGCTATCTATCAGGATTACGAGATTCCCCCTTTCTATGATTCCATGATCGGCAAGCTCATAGTCCATGCAAAGACCCGGGAAGAAGCGGTGCGAAAGATGCGGGCAGCCCTTTGCGAGTTGGTGATAGAAGGGGTTATGACCAACATCGACCTACACTTGCAGATACTCTCCGACGAGGAGTTCCTCACAGGGCAGTACACCACCGACTATTTAACCCGAAAGGAGTTTTTCTAACAAAAAATGTTTACAAAATTCTTTTTCAAAAAACCTGCCAATGAGTTAGAAACAGGACAAAAAGACCAAAAACAAAAGACAAAGCCCGAGGTGAGAGAGGCAAAGATACCCCCCGAGCTTTATATAAACTGCCCGAGCTGTAAAGAACCCTTTTTCAAGAGCGAAGATTACACCCGCTACGGTCTATGCCCCAATTGCTTTCACAACTTCAAGATAGGGGCAAGGGCGAGAATCGAGATGATAGCCGACAAAAAGAGCTTTGACGAGTCAGACAAGAAGCTGACCTCCTCCAATATCATCGATTTCCCGGATTATGACGAAAAACTGCAAAAAGCAAAGCAGGATAGCAAAGAACGAGAGGCGGTTATCACCGGCCGTTGCACCATCGGAGGCTACAAATGCGCTATTTTTGCCTTCGAACCTCGTTTTATCATGGGCTCTATGGGAACAATAGTAGGGGAGAAGCTGACCCGATTGTTCGAACACGCGACCAAGAAGGGGTTGCCGGTGATAGGGTTCACCGTCTCCGGCGGCGCTCGAATGCAAGAGGGGATTTTGTCTTTGATGCAGATGGCGAAGGTCAGCGGAGCGGTCAAGCGTCACAGCGACGCAGGCAACCTGTATGTCACTGTGTTGACCAACCCCACCACCGGCGGGGTCACCGCCAGTTTTGCCATGCAGGGAGATATTATAATCTCCGAACCCGGCGCCCTCATAGGTTTTGCCGGTCCGCGGGTAATAGAGCAGACCATCCGTCAGAAGCTCCCGCCAAACTTCCAGAAGGCAGAATACCTGCTTTTGACCGGGTTTATCGATGACATAGTAGACAGACGGGAACAACGGGATTACCTCACCCGCATACTAAGGCTCCACAATGCAAAGAAGGGGGAAGACAATGACAGCGATTGACAAAGTCAAAGCGGCACGGGCGAAGGGCAGACCCACCGCAAAGGATTATATAAAGAACATTTTTACCGATTTCACCCCTCTCCACGGCGACCGACGGTTCGGGGACGACCCGGCGGTGGTTGCCGGCATAGCCCTCTTTGAGGACACCCCGGTCACGGTCATAGGGCTGGAGAAGGGCTCGGATACCAAGGACAGAATCCACCGCAACTTCGGCTCTGCCCACCCCGAGGGCTACCGCAAGGCGTTACGGCAGATGAAGCTGGCAGAAAAGTTTCATCGTCCCATAATAACCTTTGTAGACACCTCCGGTGCTTTTTGCGGAATAGAGGCAGAGAGTAGAGGACAAGGGCAGGCGATAGCCGAGAACCTCTACGAAATGATGACCCTCAACACCCCGATTATCTCGATTTTTATCGGTGAAGGAGGCAGCGGCGGCGCTTTGGCGTTGGCAGTGGCAGACCAAATCTGGATGCTGGAAAACTCAATCTACTCGGTCATATCCCCGGAAGGGTGCGCCTCCATACTTTGGAAGGACACAAAGGCGGTGGACAAGGCGGCAGAGTATTTGCGGCTCACCGCCCAAGACCTCAAGGAGTTTGGGGTAGCCGACCTGATAATAGCCGAGTCCGAGGATTTCGGGCAAGTTTACACCGATATAAAGTCTCGGCTCACAAAAACCTTAGAGGGTTTTGAAAAGATAAGCGAAAGCCAAAAGAAGCAGGACGAAATGTTAAAGAAGCGGTACGAGAAATTCCGCAGAATAGGAAAGCCATAAATGATTGCCATTGTAACAGACAGCACCGTTTGTATGAGCAAGCGGGAAGCGGCGGCATACGGGGTGTATATAATCCCCCAAAACTATCGTGTAGGGACAACCTCCTACAAAGAAACCTATTCAGACTTTTTCCACAAGGCGCAAAAGCCGGGGGAGGAGTCCTACACCTGGGCGCCCGAGCCCGAGGATTTTGCCCGGGTTTTTTCCCTGTTACTCCGCAAGGGTTATCATATAATCTGCATCACTTTGTCCTCCCGGTTGAGCAAGGCGTATTACAACGCCGTCTCGGCAAAGAAGCTGGTGGGCAGCGGCAGTGTCGATATAGTCGACTCATCCTTGACCGCCGCAGGGCTGTTGATGTTGGTCAAGCGGGCGAGGGTACTGGCGAGGACCGGTATGTCACCAAAGGAAGTGGTGGGGGGGATATATAAGCACATCACCTCAATCACGGTTATGTTCTCGGTAGACGACCTGTCGGGACTGCGAAAGAGCAGACGCCTGACCGGAGTCCCCCGCGGGCTGGGCACTGTTTTGCATCACCGCCCCATCTTGGTACTAAAGAACGGGGTAATCTCTGCCTCCGAGGTAGCCCTCGGCGGCACCGACAGGATAAAGAAGATGGTGCGAAACATCCCAAAGAGCGCCAGAGAAATAATAATCCAATACTACGGCAAACCGACAAAGACGATAAGCATCCTGTCCCAACTAATATCCGGATTGTTCCCGGATTCCCAAGTACGGACACGCCCCTTGGGTCCTGTCCTGGGCATCCATTTAGGAGCAGGGGTGATAGGTATAATCTGGCAAACCTAAATGTACAAAAAAACAAGCGATATATTTTTTCATTTTCATTCCTCAACAAAGAACAGGCATCCTTACAAAGTAGGGGTGCCTTGTTCTTTCCAAAGTATGGATGCCTTTGCATCACTTACTGTTCTTTACAAGTCCATTGTGACAATATCACTGAAACAAAGTCTAACATTGCATACAATAACATTACGACTTGACTATCATGACAAGGAGGACTTCTTATGATCAAATACATTATCGGTGCCCTCGCGGGAGGCGCATTCGGATACCTTGTTTTGTACAGGGTTATCGGGTGTTCCACCGGTGCTTGCCCCCTCACGGCCAACCCCTATATCTCCATCGCATACGGAATAATAATGGGGCTTTTGGTTGCAGGGATATTTACCACACCTCAAAAAAAAAACGGGGAAGAAATCAGCGAACAACCCCTGAAGATTGAATACATAGCAATATCCCCCGCCAAAGCCAAAGAGAGGATAGACAGCGGTGACGAGGTAATTATCTTAGATGTCCGTACAAAGGCGGAGTATGATGCCGGGCATATCCCCGGGGCAATCCTTATCCCCAACGAGACTATCGGCTCGGCAAGGCCGGACTTGCTCCCCGACTTAGACGCAGAGATACTCATATATTGTCGCTCCGGCAACAGGAGTCGCCAGGCAGCTCTCAAGCTCATAGACTTAGGATACACCAAGGTCTACGACTTCGGCGGTATCATCGATTGGCAATACGAGATTACCGACCCGGTACCAAGCCCTTCGGCGTTTGCATACCCCCGCTACCCCGTAGCGGTAGTAAATATATAACAAAACTATGTATTCATAATTTTTAACCTTTGGGCAAACCCATCTGATTTACAAGCAAAAAAAATAAAGAAGTACTCGTTTTGATATGACCAAAACGAGTACTTTATTATTAATATTTTCGGTGTTATAATCAGTTTATAATAAGCTCTTCCAGGGTGCGCTTGGGTACACATTGGACATCCTCTTCGTCTCGGTAGTATACCACGTTTCCGTCCTTTGCCTGTACTATCTTTGCCTCCTCCGCAGGTTTGCCCAGCACCAATATCAATTGGGGTAGCAGGTTATCCGGCAGTTTTAGCTCTTTGGCGATTATTTCCGCCTCCAGGCTCCCTATCATACAGCCCCCCAGTCCCATCTCGGTAGCTGCGAGCATCATGCTCTGGGCGACAATCCCCACATCCTTCCAGAACCTCCGGGGGGATTCAAAAATATCGGTATCATGGCAGATAATAATATAGGCGGTGGCTTCCATCCCGGGGGTGGGGAAGGTGCGGTCCTTTATATCCGCAGCAAAGCGGATGTTTTGCAGTATAATTTTGTTAGTCTCGGGCTCGCTTGACAGATAATACTTCAAAGGTTGCAGGTTTCTGGCAGCAGGGGAGATGCGGGCAGCGGACACCAGCTTTTCCAGCTCCTGCCGGGTTATCTGCCGGGAGGAGTCAAAGTTCCTATAACTACGGTTTTTATAAAGCAAATCAAAGAGCATATCATACCTCCTGCAAAAAAAGTGTTTTTCCATATATAATTATATCACGGCAATCCGTGTTGTGTCAATTTTCACACAGCCAAAAAGGAGCAAACCCATGGAACCTACAAACCATAACCAAACAACAATATATCTCGCCGGTGGCTGCTTCTGGGGTACCCAGAAGTTCCTATCCCTTATACAAGGTGTCACTGCCACCGAGGTCGGGTATGCCAACGGCAACACCGAGCACCCTACCTATGAGCAAGTCTGCACCCAAGACACCGGACACGCCGAGGCGGTCAAGGTGGTCTACAACCCCGAGGTAATACCTCTGTCCGAGTTGCTACCCGCATTTTTCAAGACCATCGACCCCACGGCAAAGAACAGGCAAGGCATGGACTTCGGCAGCCAATACCGCACCGGGGTTTATTACACCGACCCCGCCGACCGCGAGGTGATAGACAAAGCGATACAAGCCCTGTCCGCCGAGTACAGCTCCCCAATAATGACCGAGGTAGAGCAGTTACAAAACTACTACCCCGCCGAGGACTACCACCAAGACTATCTGACAAACAACCCCTCCGGCTATTGCCACATCCCCCGCTCGCTGTTTGAATATGCGAGGAATTTTAAAAATAAAGGATAGTTTTGAAGTTGACAGAAGTCAACAGTTCGAAGACGACGAAGTTGCAGTTCGAAGACGCCCGTAGGTCGTAGTTGGGAGTCAGACAGAAGTCTGAAGTTCGAAGACGACTTAGTCGCCAGTTGGGAGACTCCCGTAGGTCGTAGTTGTGAAGTGGGCGAAGCCCACAGTTGTGACATACCTAACGGTACAGTTTAGAAGTGGGCGAAGCCCACAGTTAAGGTGTCTGCGACGCTTTTTTTGTCAATATAACACAAGCCGGGTATTTACCCGGCTTTTGCTGTG
>CAZFVM010000061.1:0-8219 GCA_964522305.1 uncultured Oscillospiraceae bacterium | reverse complement strand
AAACTCTGTTTTATCAATATATAATTTGACAATAGATAACATCGACGGAAATTATGTACATAACTTTCTGAAAGACCGAAAAAAACCCTTTAAAGTTGTCAAAAAGTCTTGACAAACTCAAAATATTGGTTATAATATATTTACAATCATTAATTTTGGTTAATGATTGGAATGTAAACAATAATAATAACGGAGGTATATAGTTATGACCAAAATTTTAGTTATCGATGACGATCTGAATATCCTGGAGCTACTTCGCATGTATCTTGAGAAAGAGGGATATGAAGTCAGGACCGCCGGTGACGGCCAAGAGGGCGTGACCGCTTTTCGTATGTACGAGCCGGACTTAGTTTTGCTTGACATCATGATGCCCAAGAAGGACGGGTGGCAGGTGTGTCGCGAGATTCGTGAACTTTCTTCCAAGCCTATCATTATGATTTCCGCCAAAGGGGAGACCATTGACAAGGTGTTGGGATTAGAGCTTGGTGCCGACGACTATGTAGTGAAGCCCTTTGACATGAAGGAAGTCTTTGCTCGCATTAAGGCTGTTTTGCGCAGATATGCCAAGCATGATACCACCGACGGCGAGCTCATCAAGTTTGAGAATATTGAGATTTCTCTACAAAAATATGAGCTTAAGATCAAGGGCAAGCCTGTGGATTTACCGCCTAAGGAGTTGGAGCTTATTTACTTTTTGGCATCCAATTACAACAGAGTTTTCACCAGAGACCAACTGCTTGACAAAGTATGGGGGTTTGATTATTTAGGTGATTCCAGGACGGTTGATGTTCACATCAAGAGACTTAGAGAAAAGCTTGAAGGCGCTTCTGACAAATGGATATTAAAGACTGTTTGGGGAGTCGGATACAAGTTTGATGTTTTGGGAGAATAATCCCTGAGTAACAAATTAAGCGGCAGAGGTAAATCTGCTGCTTTTTCTTTTTTCTATTTTTACATACAAAATAAAAAACGATTTGATTTTTTGTGACAAAAAATATATACTGTTGATATCCAAAAACACCTAATACAAAAGGTTTACTATATACTATATAGTTATATCAAAAACACAAAAGGGGCACAGTTATGTTCAAAAGCGTATTTACTAAGTACCTAACTACATTTACGCTTATTATCTTCTTTAGCTTCCTTATACTGATATTGGTTATGTCTTCTATCCTATCTAGTTATTCCATGGAGTCCAAGGGGCTGCTGATGGACAAAAGTTCGGAGATGAAGGCAAACAATCTCAATGCATTTATCAGTATATCAGATAAGAAAGATATAGAATGGGTGGTAGAGAACTACAAAAACAGCATACAAAACAACCTGGTGGCTGTAGGAAACTTGGCAGGCTCAGATATCTATATTGTGTCCCCCGACGGTAAGATATTGGTCGCATCCGAGGATATATCCAAGCGGGGGAATAGGTTTTCCTCTCGGGTGGTCCAAAACATTTTTAACAATAACGAGATGTATGCTCTAAGTAAATTAGACGGTTATTTCAAAACCTTAAGACTCAACCACTTTTATATAATCGAAGGCGAAGAGGGGCCCTATGCCCTTGTAATGGTAAGTTCCAAGGAAGTAGGTGACCCGGTTTTGACCTCTCGGATGACCAAGACCTTGGTTTTGGTTTCGCTTTGGATTTTCCTTGCAGCTTTGATCTCGGTTTACTTTATTTCCGAGAGAATAGTACAGCCTTTGAGGGACATAGGTGTGGTTGCCAAGGATTTCTCTATGAGCAAATTTGATCGCAGGGTTAAGGTTACCGGTAAAGATGAAGTATCAGACCTGGCAGTTGCCTTTAACAACATGGCAGAAAACTTAGCAAATCTCGAAGAAATGAGGTCTTCCTTTTTGGCAAATGTGTCCCATGATTTGAGAACCCCCATGACCACCATATCCGGGTTTGTAGATGGGATATTAGACGGCACTATTCCCGAGGACAAGCACGACCATTATCTGGGGATAATATCTTCAGAGGTAAAGAGACTCTCCAGATTGGTGGATTCACTGTTAAAGTTAAGCAAAACCGAAGCTGGCGAGTCAAAGCTCAACAAGACAATCTTTAACTTAAGTGAAACTACAAGACAGGTATTACTTTCTTTTGAAGGCAAGCTGGACGGTAAAGACCTTGATATCAATTTTGAAAACCCGAAGGATATAAAAGTAAAAGGGGATACGGATGTTTTATATCAGGTGATTTACAATTTAATAGAGAACGCTGTGAAATTCACACCGGACAAAGGAAGCATCACCATATCCCTGTCAGAAGTAATCATTGATAAAAAAACCAAAAAGGCAAAGTTTTCTATAACAAACACAGGACCCGGGATACCGGCGGAGGAGATGCCCTATCTTTTCGATAGGTTCTATAAGAGTGATCGCTCCAGAGGCCTCGAAAAATCCGGTACCGGCTTGGGTCTTTACATAGTCAAGACATCGCTGCTCAATCACGGAGAAGAGATAAAAGTATACTCCGAAACCGATAGAATAACGGAGTTTAGTTTTATGCTCCCCATCCCCGGTAACATATAGTTTTTTAGTTGGTTGTTTATTAAAATCACGATTTTTAATAAAGGTGTTTTTTTACCGCTTGTGCTATCTTTGATAATAATTATATTATAAACTATTACAACATAAGATTTCAAAAAAAAGGAGGGTATTAAATGGCAGAAGACAAGAGATTTGACACCCAAAGCTCGGATAATGAATTGAGTAAACCGGAGACGACTGAAAACATCGAACAAACTAAAGATATAAATTTAGCATCGGAGAGCAGTAACGACACTCTGGATACTCCCGTTATACAGGAAGAGCATCCGACTTATTATGGGGAGAGCCCTCATATAGTTCCGGGTATCGATCGACAAAATCAAAATATTTATATTTGGGACGGGGAAGCCAACGCTATCAAGAAGCAGAAAAAACAAAGAAAATCTGTAATAGCAACTGTTTTTATATCCCTTCTTTTAGTCGCTTCCATGATTGTCTGGACCCTGGTAGCAAGTGGTGGACTTGGAGGTGGTTTGCACGGAGGAACCGACACATCTATATCTGACAACCAGCAAAAACCAAGTGCGCCGGAGGTTATAAAAGTAGGGGAAGTCCCTACGGAGTATATCTCCGACCTTACCGAGATTTATGAAAGTGTTTATGATAGCTGCCTTACTGTGTTTGCAGACACATCCATGGGTAGCGGGTTTGTAATCACCGAAGACGGATATATTATTACCAATCATCATGTGGTCAGCAAGACAAAAACGGTAAAAATAGAGTTTTACAACGGAGATAAATACGATGCCGAGATAATTGGCAGCGACTCTATGAGCGATATCGCTGTTTTGAAGATAGATGCCACCGGGCTCAAACCCTTAGCGATAGGAAACAGTGATGTTCTAAAGGTTGGTGAGCAGGTTGTAGCTATCGGAACTCCCTACGGTCATGAATTGGCAGGTACCATGAATACCGGCATTATAAGCGGTACCAACAGGAAAATCGAGGTTACAAACGATAGCGGAAAAGTAGTCAAAACCATGACTTTGTTGCAGACCGATACCTCCATCAACCCGGGTAATAGCGGCGGACCGTTAATAAACATGGCGGGACAGATTATCGGGATTAACACATTGAAGTTAATGGACGAGTACGAAGGGTTGGGTTTTGCAATCCCTATTAACAACGCGGTATCGATAATAAACACTCTAATCGAATACGGTGAAGTTGAAGAGCGTCCCGACGATGATTTTGTCAAGGCAAACCCAAGGCTACACATAACCGTAATGAATGTTGAGGATGCAGTAAACGAATACAACATAAATGCTCAGATAGAGCTACCCGCAGGGGTGTTTGTCATTGATGTTCTCAGAGATTCCGCCATATATCGTGCAGGCTTGGAGTTTTATGATATCATAACAGAATTCAATGGTGTTGAGATACCGGACAAAGAAGTCCTGACCTCTGAGCTGGTGAAATACAGAGCAGGCCAGACAGTAACGATTAAGGTTTTCAGACTCAACAGACTGGGAACAAAGGGCACTTATCACGAGTTTACCTTCAAGTTGGATACAGTAGAATAAGCTTTTTTACAATAAATAACAAACCGCCCGATGCAAAAAACAGCATTGGGCGGTCTTATTGTTATGATTTAAAACAGTAACAGCAAATTAGTCTTCGACTAAGTCTAAGGCATCTTTTCTGGATAGGTTGATTCTGCCTTTATCATCAATCTCGGTAACGATGACTTTTATCTCGTCACCAACTGATACGACATCCTCTACCTTGGCAACCCGTCTCTTATCCAGTTGAGAGATGTGCACCAATCCCTCTTTACCGGGAGAAATCTCTACAAAAGCACCGAAGTTCATTATTCTCGTAACCGTTCCCATATAAACCGTTCCGGGCTCAGGTTCATTTACAATAGATTCGATAATCTGCAATGCTTTGTAAGCTGCAGCTTTATCCACTGCTGAGATAAATATAGAGCCGTCGTCTTCAATATCAATATTTGCACCGGTATCGGCACAAATTTTCTGAATGACTTTTCCGCCGGTTCCTATAACCTCGCGAATCTTATCCACCTCAATCTTAGTGGACAGCATCTTGGGGGCATACTGCGATACATCGTCTCTGGGTTTATCTATGCAAGGGTTCATTGCAGTATCAAGAATATGGAACCTGCCTTGCTTTGTGGTTTCCAACGCTTCTCTTATTATCTCAGGGGTCAACCCGTCATTTTTGAGGTCCATTTGGATGGAGGTAATGCCTTTTTTGGTTCCCGCAACCTTGAAGTCCATGTCGCCGAAGAAATCCTCTAACCCTTGGATATCAATCATAGTAATCCATCTGTCACCCTCGGTTACAAGACCACAGGATATACCGGCTACCGCTGCTTTAATAGGAACACCGGCATCCATTAATGCCAAGGAGGAGGCGCAAACCGCAGCCTGGCTGGTGGAGCCGTTGGAGGAGATAACCTCGGATACCAATCTTATGGCATAAGGGAATTCCTCTTTTGAAGGTAACACCGGTTCCAGGGATTTTTCGGCAAGGGCGCCATGACCTATTTCACGTCTGCCGGGGCTTCTGGCAAACTTTGCTTCACCTACCGAATACCCGGGCATATTATAATGATGCATGTATCTTTTGGTTTCTTCGTCGTCGAGACCGTCGAGGAGCTGGGATTCTCTGATAGGTGCCAAAGTGGCAACGGTAAGAACCTGGGTTTGACCTCTGGTGAACATGCTGGAACCGTGGGTACGAGGTAACAAAGAAACTTCCGATACGAGGGAACGGATTTTATCCATTCTACGGCTGTCCACTCGCTTGCCTTCATCCAACAACCAACGACGGACTATCTCTTTTTGGAGTTGATACATACATTCGTTAATCATAGCTTTGGAGTCGGGATACTCTTCTTCAAAAGCCTCAAAGACTTTTTCGTATACAGGGCTCAGCCTTTCGTCTCTAATCCTTTTGTCGTCGGTATCAAGAGCATATCTTACATCGTCGGCAACAAGAGCCTTTATTTTCTCATAAAGTTCCAAGTCTATCTCCGAGGATTCATATTCGAATTTCTCTTTACCAATCTCGGCTTGAATACTCTTAATAAACTCAATTAAAGGTTTGATAGTTTCATGGGCTTTAATAATGGCGTCATACATTATATCGTTATCGATTTCATTGGCGCCGGCTTCTATCATAACCACTTTTTCATCTGTAGAAGCTACAGTAAGCTCCAGGTCACTGGCTTCTCTTTGTGCTGCAGTGGGATTTATCACAATCTCACCGTCAACAAGTCCCACAAATACACCGCCTATCGGCCCGTTCCAAGGAATATCCGATATGGACAAAGCAATGGAGGCACCGACCATTGCAGCAATCTCCGGGGAACAATCCGGGTCTACTGACATAACCGTCAAGGACAAAACTATATCGTTTCTCAAGTCCTTTGGGAATAAAGGTCTTATTGGTCTGTCGATTACTCTGGATGCCAAAATAGCTTTTTGAGAAGGTCTGCCCTCTCTTCTGGTAAAGCTGCCTGGGATTTTTCCCGCGGCATACAATCTTTCTTCGAAGTCTACGGATAGGGGTAAAAAGTCAATCCCCTCTCTCGGAGCAGCGGAAGCGGTGGCGTTGGCAAGAATTACCGTGTCACCGTATCTGACTAGGCAGGATCCGTTGCTTAGTTGTGCCATCTTCCCGGTTTCTATAACCAATGGGCGTCCGGCTAATTCATAGTTGAATGTTTTGAATTGTTCAAACATTTCTCTTCCTTTCCGGCATATTTAATGCCAATTAAAATGACGGAAGATACAAGCTTATGGTTTAACATATACAAACAGCATAAAACTTTATTTTGTGTTTGGCTTAATGCAATTTATATTTGCTAAACCGCTTGCATTCCCGATTTGTTTATGGGGCGGTATAAGCCGCCCCAATCCGTTATCTTATTTTCTAAGATTCAAACGTTCGATGATCTCACGATATCTGTTGATATCTTTCTTCATCAAGTAGTTCAAGAATTTTCTTCTCTTTCCTACCATCTGTAGAAGGCCTCTGCGGGAGTGGTGGTCTTTCGGATTAACCTTTAGATGCTCGGTTAACTGAGCAATCCTGGTGGTCAAAATCGCAATTTGCACCTCGGGAGAACCGGTGTCCCCTTCATGGATAGCATACTCCTTGATTATGGCTTGTTTTTCATCTTTCAACAACATTTCTATTCACCTCCGTTGTTAATAATGTGGAAAAAACCAAGCTTTGGGTCGGTGAAAGAGGCCTGTCAAACCCCAATGTAACCCCAAACCGAGCTTTACCACTGTATGCGAATTTAGCACAACCGTTAATATATCATAAAAATTAGGGTTTGTAAAGGTTTTTGAGAGTTTTTTTGGCTTTTGGTAAATCTAAATACAAAAACTAAAACCTCTTTTCGTTTTTATAGCATTAATACTGCTATTTATCATAAGGATTGCTTGACAATGCCTGAAAAATAGGTAAAATTAAAGTGTGCATATAAAAACTATTTTTACAAAAACAATCTAACGGTGATATATAATGAGAGTATCTGACAAAGTAGTCCAAACCTTGACAAAGATTATAGCCTTTACTTTGATGACGGCTTTTGCTTCCTTGATGATCATATTAATAGACAACAAATTGATTGGATATTTAACTGACAAAGAGACTTACGGAGAGGTTTATGCCTACACTGAGAGCTTCGAAGACACCTTCAAAGTCGAGGATATGGTTGAGGAAGTATCCGAGCAGAATTAATAATGCAACTACCAACTAAAAAAAGCGCCTTGTTTATTAGAGGACGCTTTTCTTTTTTTTTGTTTTTCACCCCTTTTTTGGGCATATTCCATTATAAATGGTTTTAATTTTTGTTAATTTTCATATATGAATACAAATGATATTGCAAAAAAGACGGCTAGCATATATAATAATATTTGATAGTATATTTGTTAAAACATTGCTTTTTCTCTGCCTTTGCAATATATTTAAAACAAATATTCTCTCCTTTTAAAAAAGCAGTACAAAATGGCAGGTATAGCTTTCGGGAGTTTATTTGTATTTCGGCTTTTTGGCGGATTGGGGGTTTTTAATGAAAAAGAGCGCATACTCCGAGTTTTTATTCAATCAAGGCAATAACTACCGAACCTACGAATATCTGGGTGCTCATTTAGCTGAGGATAATCAACAAAACAGCTTTGTTTTTAGAGTTTGGGCACCCAATGCCGACAATGTTTATCTCTGCGGAGATTTTAACGGCTGGAGTACCGACAACCCCATGAGTTTTGATAATGAGTCCGGTATATGGACCCTTTTTATCAAGATAGAAGGTTTTGGGAACGGATCAAGATACAAATACATAATAGAACGAGACGGTGTACTTAGGTATAAGGCGGACCCTTACGCTTTTTATTCCGAGACAAAGAGCAAAACCGCTTCGCTTTTTTTTGATATAGACAATTTCGAGTGGAGCGACAAAGAATACTTAGAAAGACGACTAAAACTTGCAGATCATCTAAAGAACGATCAGGCATTGCCATTACCTATGAATATATACGAAGTTCATTTAGGTTCTTGGAAGAAAACACCGTCGGGTTATTATTCAACCTATGAAGAATACGCAAAGTTGCTTAGCGATTATGTCGTAGAGATGGGATATACCCATGTCGAGATTATGGGGATAGCGGAATATCCCTTTGAGCAGA
>CAZFVM010000060.1:0-8231 GCA_964522305.1 uncultured Oscillospiraceae bacterium | reverse complement strand
TGTCTCGCCAGGTTATTTTTCCGTCTTGATCTTCATCTATGCTTATGGCTTTTGCCATGGTAAATGTTTTGTCCATGGTCCATTTCATTTGTCTGACCAAGTCATAGGGGTTTTCTAACCCATATTCTCCCAAAAGACGTTTGTTAAACATTAAAGCTGAGGATGTAGCTTTGTTGATAATTCCTATATCACCGATAGTGAAGTACAGCTTGTTGTTTACTGTCAGTTCTTCATTAAAACTTTGTTCCCACCAGGGTTGATTCATATCCAAATAAGGGATGTCGCTGTTTAGATCATACAAAAACCCGCCCGCAGCCAGAGTCGCTCCGTCATATATGCCGGGGACAACAACATCAAACTCTGCGAATCCGGCGGCTACCGCTTGCCTGACCGTGTTGGCAAACTCACCGTTTTTGCGACGAGGATCATGCACATAAAGCTCTTTTATCTCGATATTTAACTTTTCTTCTACCAAGCGATTGCGCTCTTGAACCGCATCATTTACCCTCTCCGAGACGTTTTCGTTGTTTTCGGTTGGTTGATTGTATAAAATCTCGGAAGTATGGTCAGAGCGAACGCCACAAGTAAGAAAAGTAAATGTCCTGCCTTTGAAATCTAAATCATCAGGGATTCGTGCTACATATTTGCCGTTTTCATAGTTACCCGGCTCCGAAACTTCTACCTTGCTTTCGTCAGTAGGCATGTCCGGACCACTGCAAGCCGTAAAAACCAGGCAAAACGCCAATAAGGCCGGTAAAAAAAGGGAAAAACATTTTTTCATTTAAATCCTCCGGGGTATCTTTGGTGTGCGAAGATTGTTTTTTGTTCGCAGACAAGGATATCATATATAGCGTGAGTTTTCAAACGGACGAATTATAATGTTTTGATTTTTAAAAATTTCGGACCATATTCTATGTGTTTTTTATAACTAAAAGCCCTGATTCTCCTAAGAAAATCAGGGCTTGTTGTCAATCCGGGATCATTGTTATATTAGCTTTATATAATTTTTAATATTTGCTTTTTACACAAGAGGCAAAAGTCGGCGGTCAATTAATCAACCGTGCTCTTTGAAAAACTCGATTGTTTCTGTCAGCGCATTTTTTGCCATATCTTCTTTTGCCTGATATGCCGAGGTGAAGGTGCCGGAAGGTTGGGATGCCAATTCCTGCAAAGTCAAGTCTAAGCCTCCCCAGGCAAATATAATACCAATATCGCAACCACGGGATGCAAAGATGACATCCAACATCTCAATGGAATCCTCATCCCTTGTACGTTGATACTTCAGCGCCACATCGTAATATGCGGGGTGTACGAGATTCTTACTCTCGGCACCGATAGCTTCCAAGACTATGCCTACAAACTCCAAGTCCGCCTCCGAGTGGGAGACAGGCACACCAAAACAGGTGCCGACCCAGGGGTTTATAAGGGTATAATATCTATCCTGAGTTTCGCTAAACATGGGAAGAGGGAGTATTCCAAAATCGTCTTCCATGTTTCTGAGCCCGTCGGTGGCACTTACACCGCCTGAAAAGAACAAGCATCTTCCCTCGAGAAAAGGCTTAATGGTTAACTCTGTGGGCCACTGCGCCTCATGGAAATAGTCGTTGGCGCTTATGTAATGTTCTTTGTCCTGAACCAAGGAAATCATCTTTTCTATAACATCAACGCTCCTGGCATTATACATGGAAAGCTGAGGATAACCGTCTGCCCCTGCCTTGGCGATCTTCTCGCCGGAGGCATAGAACAAAGCCCACATGTCGTCTAACTGTCCGGACCATCCCATGCTGTCCCGCCAGGTTATCTTTCCGTCCTGGTCTTCGTCCACGCTTATGGACTTAACCATGGTAAAAGCTTCGTCCATGGTCCACTTCATGTCCCGTACCAAATCATAAGGGTTCTTCAACCCGTATTCTTGTAAAAGACGCTTATTAAACATTAAAGCGGCGGAAGTGGCTTTGTTAATGAGTCCTATATCCCCGATGGTGAAATACAGCTTGTCATTTACCGTCAACTCTTCGTTGAAGGTTTGCTCCCACCAGGGTTGAGTCATATCCAGATAGGGGATGTCACCGTTGAGGTCGTACAAAAACCCTCCTGCTGCCAAAGTAGCCCCGTCATATATACAAGGTACCACCACATCAAACTCTGCAAACCCGGCGGCTACCGCTTGCCTGACCGTGTTGGCAAACTCACCGTTCTTGCGACGAGGGTCGAATACATACATCTCTTTTATCTCGATATTGAGCAGTTCTTCTACCAGGCGGTTACGCTCTTGTACCGCTTCGTTCACCCTCCCGGAGGTGGTCTCTTCGCCTGCTTTGGGCTCGTTGAAGACAATCTCGGAGCTATGCTCTTGATTAACTCCGCAGGTAAGAAAAGTAAAGGTCCTGCCTTTATAATTTAAGTCGGCGGGTATCTGTGCTACATATTTGCCATCTACAAAATTACCGCTCTCCGACACATCGGCGTTACTCTCGTCGGAAGGTGCTCCCGTATCTTTGCATGCAGAAAAAATCAGACTAATCGCCAATAAGCTCAGCAACAAAAGGGAAAAGCTCTTTTTCATTAATATCCTCCAAAACCTATGTTTGTCTAAAAAAGTTATTGTCTGCAAACCATATATGAGTTTAGCATAGATAGTCCTGTGTTTCAACCGATAATATAAATATCCTTCGGGTTTTGTCTCGCAAAACAAATAAGAACAAGAGTCAACCTGATAGAATATCAGTCGTTTTGTTTGAAAAACCCAATAGTCTTTTCCAGCTGTGTCTGTGCCATGTCTTCCTTCGCCTGATATGCCGAGGCAAAAGTCCCGGGGCTCTGGGATATCAGCTGCTTGAGTATGGCGTCCAAACCGCCCCAACCATATATCATGCCTAAATCACAACCTCTGGTGCTAAATATAATATCTAACATTTCGATAGATTCTTCGTCTCGGGTACGCTGATACTTGAGAGCCACATCATAGTATGCGGGGTGCAGGATGTTCTTGCTCTCTGCTCCAAGCGCCTCTAACACTATACCCACAAATTCTAAATCCCGAAGATTAACGGATTTTGGAACGGCAAAGCAATTCCCGGTCCAGGGATTTATCAGAGAATAATATCTGTCTTGCGTGTCATTAAACAAAGGTTCCGGCAGGATTCCGAAGTCGTCCTCCATATCCCTCATGTAATCCGTGGACTTTACAACCCCGGAAAAGAACAAGCATCTGCCTTCCAAGAAGGGCTTTCGAGTCAGCTCTGCCGGCCATTTACTCTCGTGGAAATAATCGTCGGCGCTGATATAGTGGCCCTTATCCTGGACTAAGCTTAACATTTTGTCCAGCACATCCACCGAACGGGAGTTGTACATAGCTATTTCGGGATACCCATCGGCGCCGCGGCGAGCAATCTTTTCACCGGAAGCATAAAAGAATGCCTTCATATCGTCGGTTTGTCCGGACCAACCCATGGTATCCCGCCAGGTTATCCTGCCGTCTTGGTCATCATCAAAGCTAATTGTTTTTGCCATGGAAAACGCCTTGTCCATGGTCCACTTTTTCTCTTTGACCAAGGTGTAGGGGTTGTCCAACTCGTGTTCTTCTATCAGGCGCTTGTTGAACATAATCGCAGAAGACGCCGCCTTGTTTGCCGTGCCTATATCGCCCACCGTGAAGTATAGCTTGCCGTTTATGGTTAGCTCTTCGTTGAAGGTTTGCTCCCACCATGGTTGTTCCATATTAAGGTAAGGGATATCCCTATTGAGGTCGTATAAGTAGCCGTCTGCCGCTAAGGTTGCTCCGTCATATATGCAAGGCACTATAACCTCGTATTCGGATAAACCTGCTTGAGCACCGCTTCTGACAGTGTTGGCAAAAATAGAGTTTCTACGAGCTGCGTCAAATATATAAATCTCTTTGATCTCGATATTGAGCAACTCTTCTATCAATCGGTTACGCTCTAACACCGCTTCGTTTACCCGTTCTGTTAAGTTCTCCGTATTTCTATCCGGGTCATTGTACACAACCTCTGACGGAAGGCTCTCTTGGGCTCCACAAGTCAAAAAAGTGAAAGCTCTCCCCCCAAAGTCGAGGTCTGACGGTATATCTGCAGTGTACACACCTTCTACATTGTCGCCACTCCCGCTGATATCTCCCTTACTTTCGTCAAGTGGCGACGGTGTGTCGGTGCAGCCCATTAAAGTGAGTGCCGACAGCAGGGAAATCATAACTAAGAGGATAATGGTTTTTCGCATCAAAAGGCCTCCTGTAATCTGTCTATGTCTTGTTTACCTTTATATATATATAACCTACAGGCAAAGACGGTCAAAACCAAAATCCCTTTGCTTGCTTTGACCTGTCGGCGAATATTTTGATTGCTTGTTTTATTTAAAAAATCCAACTGTTTCTTGTAATTCTGATTTTGCCTTTTCCTCCCGCCCCTGATATGTAGAGGTAAAAGAGCCCGGAGATAATGATGCTATAGTGTGCAAAGCCTCATCCAGCTCGCCCCAGGAATATAAAAGCCCTATATCGCATCCTCGGGTAGAAAAGATAATATCCAACATCTCTATGGACTCATCATCCCTTGCTCTTTGGTACTTTAGTGCTACATCATAATAGGCGGGATGGACCAAGTTTTTGCTCTCTGCTCCCAGGGCTTCCAAAACAATACCTATAAATTCGAGATCGGCGTAAGCGGTCGATTTGGGAATAGCGAAACAATTGCTGGACCAAGGGTTGACAAGGGTATAATATCTGTCTTGGTTTTCGTCATACATGGGGAGCGGTATTATACCGAAATCCTCCTCCATATCCCTTAAATTATCGGTCTCATACAACCTTGCAGAGAAAAACAGACATCTACCTTCCAAAAAAGGCTTGATTGTAAGCTGTAGAGGATAGTTTGACTCTCCAAAAAAGTCGTTTGCGCTCAAATAATGCTCTTTGTCCTGAACCAAGGTTAATACCTTCTCTATAACATCAACAGAGCGGGCGTTGTACATAGACAGTTGTGGATAGCCGTCTGCACCTATGTTTGCGATTTTTTCTCCCGAGGAGTAAAACAAGTGCCACATGTCGTCTAACTGCCCGGACCACCCCATGCTGTCATGATAGGTTATTTTGCCGTCTTCGTTTTGGTCTATACTTATGGTCTTCGCCATTGAAAACGCCTTATCCATGGTCCACTTATTGTTCTTGACTAAGTCATAGGGGCTTTCTAAGCTGTTGTTCTCGACTATGTTCTTGTTGAACATGATAACCGCCGAGGCTGACTTGTTGACTATACCTATATCCCCTACCGTGAAATATAGCTTATTATTTATGGTAAGTTCTTGGTTAAAACTCTGTTCCCACCAAGGTTGGGTGGTATCCAAATAAGGAACCTCGCTGTTGAGGTCATAAAGATAATTATCCGCTGCTAAAGTCGCCGCATCATAAAGACAGGGCATTATAACATCGTACTCGGCTATCCCTGCTTGGACCCCCGACCTTATATTATTTATAAACAGATTGTTTCTTCTGCCGTAATCCAAAAGGAAAATCTCTTTTATCTCGATGTTCAAGGCTTCTTCTACCAGCCTGTTTCTCTCTCGAATCGCCTCGTTTACCCGCTCGGAAATGCTTTCGTTGCCGGTAATAACTTCGTTGTAGAGTATCTCTGACATTGTTCCTTCAATAGCCTCAGTGGTATAAAAGGTAAAAGTCCTTCCCTTAAAGTCTACATCCTCCGGGATATCCGCCACATATTTTTCTTGTTTGCTTTCTTCTTGAGGCACAGACTCAACAGCAGCTCGGCTTTCTTCCACAGAGTCGGTGTCACATGCAATTAATGCTCCGGTAGCAAAAATAAGTGGAATTAACAAGAGACAAAGAAGCTTTTTCATGGCGTTTCTCCTTTTTTGTGCAGGGAAATAAGTTGTTTTGGTTCTGTTATTATTTATTTTACCAAGTAACCAACTTTTGTTCAAGGGTTTTATGTGCAAATTAACGCCAAAACACCAACTTATTGTTGCATAAAAACGTTTTTGATTGTATTATGTTAGTATAATAATCTAAGTATCCCGGGAGGGAATTAATTTGGCGAAGGAAAAGCTACGAAAAAAGGAAGGGCGAAAGTTAAAAACTCTTCCCCCCATTAGTAGGGTATCCCCCTATATAATGAAAACCAGACAGGATGCAACGAACTATCTTGCAGACACTGTGGATGTCGGCTCTGCCGATGACTACATCTTCAAAAAAAGGCAGGAGGGCTTAAAGGGGTTCGGAATGCTCCACCTCTTTCTTGCGGCTTATATCAGGACAGTTTCTCAGCGCCCTGCCATAAATAGATTTATCCGAGGGCAAAAAGTGTATGCAAGAAACTGTGTTGAGATAATGATTACAATAAAGAAGGAAATGACCTTGGATGCTCCGGACACGGTTCTAAAGCTTTTCTTCTCACCGGACGCCACCGCTGATGTCGTCTATGAAACCTTGACCGAGGAGATAAAGAAAAGCCGGTCTGATGAAAGCGACTTTGACGACACCGCCAGGTTTTTGAACTATATCCCCGGATTGTTCCTCAAAGCCGCAGTCTGGTTCTTAAAGTTCTTTGATTACTTCGGTCTCGTGCCCAGGCGCTTGACCAAACTCAGCCCCTTTCATGGCAGCTTTGCCATAACTTCTATGGGGTCTTTGGGTATCCCGCCCATTTATCACCACCTTTATGACTTTGGTAACATTCCGGTTTTTATGGCTTTTGGTGCTAAGTATACTAAATATGAATTGGACCGAGAAGGGAACCTGCTGACCCGCAAATATATAGATTATAAGATATCCTGTGATGAGCGCATATGTGACGGACATTATTTTGCTTCTTCTTTGAAGTATATAAAGACCTTGCTAAAAACTCCGGAAGTGCTGGACAATCCTCCAAAGATAGTTTATGAGGATATTAGATAAACAAAGGCAAGCTATGCCCCCAAAAGACTTGTATAATAATTATAGTATTGACAATCTAAGATAAGGCTTGTGATTCTATTTGGCTTAAGGCTATCTTAATGAGTATGTTTAGTTGTTTTGCATAAAACTTATAACTATAAAAAAGGGAGTGGTAACCGATGAAGTTTTGCATCGATTGTGGCCAAAAATTAGAAGAGAACTCTACAAAATGCCGGAACTGCGGAAAAGATTATGGGCAGGCTGCCCCGCAAGAAGACCTCCAAGACCAAGACTCAACCGTGGTGTTGGAAACACAAGCCCCGGATACACCCACAATGGAAAGTCCGTCTCAAATCCAAGAAGAGAACAACGTTTCTTGGCAAACCGGACCGGGGACCCAAGGGTTTGCACCGGAAGACCAATATTCGCCGATTGTTTCTACCCCTCATTACGAATCTGACCAACCCTATTCCCCTCCCCCTTTTGGATACGGGGATAATGCCAATATGCCGGGGGGAAGTCACACCGAAAATGTGGTGGTTACCGGGCTAAAACATCTGGGGTCCTCCCCTCTTATGATTATAGCCTGTGTATTCTTGTCTCTTGTAGTGCTTGTAAGCGGAGTTGTGGCTGTCTTGGGCTTTTTGTCCTTTGATATCAGCGATACCATTGATGAGATATATGATATAGCTATAGAAAACATAAATCTTGACGAATGGGATGAGCTGATAGAGGAGTTCTCCGATTTCTTTGACGTTTCGGGCTCGCCGACAGATCGCATTGACAGTGCTTTTGAAAGCATACGAAGTGCAGTCGATTCCCTTGGGAATATTATAGGTTGGACGGTTTTTGCCCTTAATATGTTGCCAGTGGTTTTTCTGGCTCTAATCTTATTGGGGATGTGGCTTCATGTCGGGGCTTCTCTTTCCAAGGTGCCAAACAAAATGTCCACCTCAGGTCTTACCATCGTCAAAACAATGACGATTTTACAATTGATTGGCTATATCCTCGTGCCTGTCGGGTTCTTGACGAGTTACTTTGTTTTGTCAAAAACCTTTGCCGAATCCATTGACGGTGGGCTTTTATTAGGGGTATTTATTATCGTTTTGATTACAATACTGCTGTTTATAGCCCTGCCGGTTATATACTCAATTGAAATTATAAGAACGGTTAACACAGTAAAGAAAACCATAAAAACCGGAATAGCCTCAAAGAAAGTATCCGGGTTTGTTTCTACCTTCAATATAATAATGGGCGTTTTTTACATTTTTTCCGCTCTTATTGCGATGCTTGCCAAAGTAGAAGTACTCGGGCTTATTATCACATT
>CAZFVM010000059.1:0-8250 GCA_964522305.1 uncultured Oscillospiraceae bacterium | reverse complement strand
GAGTACCTCCGCTCCGGACTTGCACCGGTTAGATTTATGCCATACTCGGCACACCCAAAAAAAGAGAGCCGTAAAGCTCTCTATTTTTTGTGTCTATATCTTTACTCATGCAAATTTAAAGTCCCTAAAAAGTGGCGCTTAATCATTAGATAATCCGCAGCTCTTACTGTGGTCCCTCCACTGACCCTAGCAGCCATAGACTGAGCTGTGTTGAGGCTTATAGTCCCCAATATCGCTCTCTTTGCCAGCATATAGTCCTGAGCGTTAACCTTACCGTCCATGTTTATATCTCCTCGAATAACAATGGTGTAGGTAACTCCTCCTACCGTTACAGTATACCCGGTGCCGACAAAAGCTACTCCGGTCACCACCGCAGAAGCAGTGTTGGTTACGGTAATGGCAACATTAAATTCTTCCCCCAGATCCAAAACCGTTGTTTCTTCTGTTATTCCCAAAAGAAATCCTCCTGAGACGGTCAAAGAACTTCCTTCATTTAGGCCCGGTATTTCCGGATCCTCGGTACCCAGCTTTGGAATTGTTCGGGTTGAGGTTGTTTCGGTACAGATAAGACAACGCTTTATCTCTAATCCATCCTGCTCGACAGTAGCGGGCACCGAAACCTCCCAATCACCGGATAAATGGGGCTCGAAACAAGGACCGTAGCGCACCGTGGAAATCACCGGATATGCAAACTCTACCTGAGAACCGACCATAAAATGCCCATCCTCGTGATGGTTGTCAAAAAACGTCTTCTTTGTGGAATGAACCACGATGGAGTCAGAGCCCACCAAAAAGTAATGGTATCGGGTCTGGGATGGAGTGTCGTCCCATGTGACATCAACTGCGTACCATTTACCGTCCTCCATCTGCACATAGTTCCACATATGGTCTTCGGTGTTGCCTACCCCTAATACCAATACACAGGGGATATTAAAGCGATCACAAAACAATTTGAATGCTTCGGCATAGCCTTCACAGACCGCCCTGCCATCTATCAAAGACCCATAAGGCTCATGGGCATAGGTCGCCCCAAGGTCGTACACCACTGTCTCGCATAAATAATCATGAAATTCCTTTAATTTTCCCAACCTGGTTGTTGAGCTGACACTCAATGAATTGACTGCGTTGTTTACGGCTGTTACATATTGCTGGGGGTTTGGCTTATACTCGGGTGCAACTCTAACCAGGATGCTTATTTTGCTGACCGTGTTTTTGTACTGGGAGCCTGATTTAACCCATGAATAGCTCATGGAAAAGCCGGTAGAATTCTCCCCGCCTTGCAGGTTGAGCCAAAAATAGATAGGATTATCTCTCAGAAAAGCCCCTAATCCCCCATCAGCGATTCTCTTAATCTCTGCCCACACCGCCGACAGCTCAGCTGTAGTGGGAGTGCTGGTCTGAGAGTAAAAAACCAAGGGAGTAATAAGGTTGACTTCGATTGTTTGTTCACCCGAGGTCATCCCGACCAAAGAGTCGTATACCTTTTTTTGTTCGGCGTCCAGCTGGTTGTAGTAACGCTGGTTGAAAACTCCGAGAGTAGAAGGAGCGCTCGTCTTTACTTGCCCGTCGATAGGGATAAAAATCGTCTCTTCTGTAGATTGGGCAAGCCCTTGTATCGGAAAAACCGATACCGTCAAAAATAAGATAAGCAAAAATAAGGACAGAGTTCTTCTCATAATAATACCTCTTTGTCTGTTAAACAGTGCCCTGCAGGGTATCAAATCCTGCTCTCCAAATCTCCGCAATGGTGACTTTTTATATCAAAACGCAACTATTGCTATGCGTTGGGGTTGAAACTGTAGTTTGGTGCTTCCTTAGTTATATAAACATCATGGGGATGACTCTCTTTGAGACCCGCGCCGGTAATCCTTATAAAACGACCGTTTTGCTTTAAATCGGCAATGCCGGCTGTTCCGCAGTAACCCATACCGCTTCGAAGCCCGCCGACTAACTGAAATATAGTCTCGGACAAAAGTCCCTTATAGGCTACCCTGCCCTCTACTCCTTCCGGGACTAACTTCTTGGAGTCGGTCTGGAAATATCTGTCTTTGGACCCTCTTTGCATTGCGGCAATTGAGCCCATGCCTCTGTAGGTCTTAAACTGACGACCTTGATAGATCTCGAGCTCCCCCGGTGCTTCCTCACAACCTGCAACCAAAGACCCTACCATTACAACATCCGCTCCTGCTGCTATAGCCTTGACAATATCACCGGAAAACTTTACCCCTCCGTCGGCGATAACCGGGATATTCTTAGCTGCTGCCACGGTTGCAACATCAAATATTGCAGTTACTTGGGGAACACCTATACCTGCAACCACCCTGGTGGTGCAAATCGAACCGGGCCCAATTCCAACTTTCAAAGCGTCTGCTCCTGCCTTTATAAGTGCCTCTGCTGCCTCTCCTGTCGCGATGTTCCCGGCAATAACCTGTGCCGTCGGGAAAGCATCTTTTATGCTCTTTAGGGTATTAATGATGTTGGCAGAGTGACCATGGGCGGAGTCTAATACTAATACATCAACCTCTGCTTTGATAAGCTTTTCTACATTACCCAGCACATCTCCGCCAACCCCGATTGCCGCTCCGCACAGCAATCTTCCCAAGGAATCCTTGGCAGAATAGGGATATTTCCTGGTCTTTTCGATATCTTTGATAGTTATAAGCCCCTTAAGATTCCCTTCGTCGTCGACCAAGGGGAGTTTTTCGATCTTGTGAGCTCTGAGAATCTGTTGGGCGTCTTCTAAAGTGGTACCGGTCTTGGCGGTTATAAGATTCTCCTTGGTCATAACATCGTCTATCTTTATATCATATGACTCTAAGAATCGAATATCTCTGTTGGTAATGATACCCACCAGCTTGGTGCCGTCGCAAATGGGAATCCCGGATATCCTGTACTTGGACATAAGGTCACAGGCGTCATAAACATAGTGATCCCGGCTCAAATAAAAAGGATTGGTAATAACACCGTTCTCGCTTCGTTTTACCCTTTCTACCTGATCTGCCTGGTCTTCTATGGACATGTTCTTATGGATTATACCTATCCCCCCCTCCCGCGCCATGGCAATAGCCATACGGGACTCGGTTACCGTGTCCATTGCGGCGGTCATCAAAGGAATATTGAGAGTAATGCGAGAGGTAAGCTTGGTTACGGTGTCTGCATCGGAGGGCAATACTTGGCTCTCGGCAGGTAACAACAATACATCATCATAGGTAAAACCTTGTTTGGAAAACTTTTCTTCAAAAGAAACAAACATATAAACCACCAATCCCCGACAGCTGTTTTGTGGATTTTTTGTTCACTGTCGCCCTGTCGGCAAAACGACCGTGATATATATTCTTAAGGTATTTGTTATACTTCTGCGTTGTCTTTGTCCGATTGACGCCCTGTAACATCAAGAAGGACTTCAATATATTCTTTCTTTGTCTTCTTACCGGTTCTCAAAAGTAGGATTACCGCTAAAATGGAAGCACCTGCCAGGAAATTTGCAGTAGACATGGTGGTGCCCCGCTGCTTTGCCGATTGAAATATTATATATACAAATCCCAGCCAAAAGGCGGACAAAAAATAATCGGCTATACTCTTTGTAAAATAGCCCTTTATAATAGCTCTTTTGTCTTCTGTGACTATCTGACCCCTAAAGACCGAAGAGAAAAACAATCCGGAGGTGCCTGACCTGCGGAACAGCTTAATCTTGTTCCCTCGGCGAGTACCCACGAATTTCAAATCCATTACATCGTCGTTACCCGCATATCTTGCCGGACTTAGCCGTTCGTCAAAACGACGAATTAACTCCGATTCGGTATAAAATCCGTGTAAAATCATTGTGCCTCCAACGGCTGTAATACTATCGAGAAAACAAAGAAGGAAAGCCGTGATTTTTATTTTTTATTATAGCATGTAAGCCGTTAAAGGTCAATTGCATTTCTCTTTCAATTCCTGTATAATAATTATATTGCCAATCTATTACAAAAAGGATATTTTACCCTATGGCCAAAAGGACTATAAAAACACCGAGACGGTTTTTTAAAAAGAAACCTCTTCAAGATGTACCGAGATATTATCCCTCTATCGCTAGCGGTTTGACTGCAAAGCAAGTGGAGGAAAGGATAAAACAAGGTATGATTAATGTAGATGCCAACCCTCCGACTAAAAGCATCTTTACTATCTTTAAAGATTCCTTGTTTACCCTATTTAACTTGCTCAATATAGGATTGGCTTTGATTTTGGCAGTTGTAGGTTCTTATAAAAACATGCTCTTTATGGTGATTGTTGTTTCTAATTTTCTTATTGATGTTGTTCAGGAAATTAGAGCAAAAAAAGCCACAGATAGGTTGTCTCTTTTCTCCGAAGCGTCGGTAACCGTTATTCGAGACAAAAAAGAACAACAGATAAAAAGCAGAGAAATTGTGTTGGATGATATTATTGCTTTTGTTCCCGGAGATCAAGTAATGGCGGATTGTAAAATCCTAAGGGGAGAATGTGAAGTAAATCAGTCTTTTATTACAGGGGAAAGCGAGCCGCTAAACCTAAAAAAAGGAGACTATATGTATTCCGGCAGTTTTATCTCCGCCGGCTCCTGCTTTGCCATAGCCGATGCCGTGGGCGAAGACAATATCTCGTATGGAATTACTCTGGAAGCGAAAAAAATAAAAACCCGAGTCTCGGATATTGTAAAAAGCCTTAGAAATATTATTAGAGTTATATCCTTTGTGATTATACCTTTGGGCACCATCTTCTTCCTACGGGAATATTCTATACCCGGTATATCCCATGTAAAAGCCATAGAACATACGGTGGCTGCAATGATAGGTATGATTCCCGAAGGACTGATATTGCTGACCAGTACGGTCTTTGCCGTGATTGTAGTAAAGCTTGCCAAAAGAAAAGTGTTGGTAAATGAGCTATACAGTGTCGAAATGCTTGCCCGTACCGATGTTGTATGCTTTGACAAAACCGGCACTTTGACCACCGGAGTTTTTGAAATAAACGAAGTGTCAACATTGGGAAAAACCGACAATGAGGAAATAAACTTAGCTTTAAATATGCTGCATCAAAATATCGAGCAGAATTTCACCATGCAGGCAATAGGCAAATACCTCACCGGCATAGAATCTTTAAAAAGTGAAGCCGTGAGTACTGTTGTTCCCTTTTCCGGAAAAAGAAAATGGGGAGCGGTTACCCTGGAAACCGGGCAAACCTATATTTTGGGAGCTCCCGAGGTTGTAATAAGTAATATCGAAAAAGATTTGCGAAATACTGTTTTGGATAATATGTCCGGTCATAGGGTCTTGTGTCTGTCAAAAACAAAGTCGACAATAGAAAACAGTAGATTGCCTCAAGACAGAACAGCAATCGCCTTGTTGTACCTCAATGAATCTATTAGAGAAAATGCAAAAGAAACCATAGATTATTTTTTGGATAAAAATGTAAAAATTAAGCTAATCTCCGGGGATAATCATATAACCGTATCAGGTATCGCAAAGAGCGTAGGAGTACCCGATAGTGATAGGGCTATAGATATGTCCCTTTATTCCGAAGACGATGATTTTGAAGATATTGTTGAAGACTATGTCATTTTTGGAAGGGCATCTCCGGTACAAAAACAGGGGTTAATAAACGCTCTTAAAGCAAACGGTCATGTGGTTACCATGACCGGAGACGGAGTAAATGATGTGTTGGCAATGAAGGAAGCAGACTGTGCAATATCGGTAGCACAGGGCACCGACGCTGTTAAAAACGTAGCAGATATTTTGTTGCTTGATTCCTCCTTTGAAACCGTACCCGGTATTATAGAAGAGGGCAGAATGGCAATCAATAATATTCAGCGCTCTGCCTCTCTCTTTGTTGTAAAAACAATATACTCGGCACTCTTGACCTTGATTTTTATTTTTCTCAATACTCCCTACCCCTTCAGTCCCATACAATTATCGCTGATATCCGGTGTGACAATTGGAATGCCTGCGTTTTTCCTTGCTTTCCAACCTAATAAGGAGAGGGTTAAAGGCAAGTTTATAGACAATGTATTGATAAAAGCCGCTCCCACCGGCGGTACAGTTGTTATAGGTATTATAGTTATTTATATAATGGGTGTCGTATATGGACTCTCTGCAAATGAAACTTCTACTCTAAGCGTTTTGGTCACCGGTATAACCGCTTTGTTGGGAGTGTTGTTTATTGCCCTTCCGCTGGATTTCGTCAGAGTGTTGTTGTTTGCTACCATGTCCGGCCTCTTTGCTTTGGGCATATTTGGTTTTGGTAATTTGTTCGAAATATATCCGCTGTCGCAAAATGCATTGATTACTTTGGCTGTTGCGACCTTAATCTGTATACTATCTTTTAGGATGCTGCGTTTGATTTTTTATAAACTGTTTTATGCAAAAAAGCGCACTTAAAACCCCCGGACAACTCATAAGAAGGACTCTACAAATGGTTAAGAAAATCAAGGACTTGATAAAACATATTCTAAAAAACCTTTCTTTACATAAGGTAGGAGCCTATTCCGCTCAAAGTGCCTTTTTTATTATTTTTTCTATCTTTCCATTTTTGATTTTGATTTTGTCCTTGACCAGATATTTACCCTTCGAACACGACCAGATATTTTCTTTTATGACAGACTTTATGCCGGAGAACTTAGGCAGCTTCTTCTCTGACATTGTGTTGGAGCTTAAAGCCGGTTCTTCGAGCACCCTAACCATTGTGTCGGGAGTTGTGCTTTTGTGGTCGGCTTCCAGAGGAGTTGTGTCGGTTATCGGCGGACTGAATTCGGTATATGAAAACGATGAAAATCGAGGTTATCTAAAAATAAAACTTGTGTCCGTGTTTTATACCCTTTCCTTTGTTATAAGTATAACAATTACAATGGTTTTGTTGGTCTTTGGCAATCGTATACTTGACTTGGTTGAGTCCAAATTTTCTTCTTACTATGCTCTCGCTTTTTTGATTGTGTCCCTTAGATACTTGATAGGGTTTTGCATTTTAGTTTTGTTTTTTACTATTATTTATAAAGCACTACCCACGGGCAAGCTTTCTTTCTTTTATCAATTACCGGGGGCTGTTTTTTCTGCTATAGGATGGATGCTGTTCTCGGTTTTGTTTTCTTTTTATATAGATAATTTCTCTAACTATTCGAACTTGTACGGAAGTATAACCGCCATAATTTTGCTTATGCTTTGGCTTTATATCTGTATGTATATATTGTTTATCGGTGCCGAAATAAATCTATGGTATAAAAACGGCGACAAATAAATCAAGAGCATTTTGCGTATGCAAAATGCTCTTTTTTGTTATTAAACGGTTTACTTTTTCTTGCTTTTAAAGCGATTCAAAAAAGACTTGAAAAACGGTTTTTTATGCTCTAAAGATTGAGGCTTGGAGTCCTCGTTTGATATTATCAAACCGCTATCGTTCACTCCGTCTATCTTAAGATACAAGTTTGAATCGGTAGGCAGGTTCTTTCTCTCCAGTCTTCCGTTAACATACATCTCAATCATATATATTATTACCGCAAAGAGTGGAACCGCAACTATCATCCCCACAAATCCGAACAGTCCTCCAAAAAGCAGTAGTGAAAAGGTTACCCAAAACTCGCTCATCCCGGTACGAATACCCAAAATTCTCGGGGTTACTATGTTGCCTTCGATTTGTTGCAGTATTACAATCATTATAATAAAAATGATACCCTTATTTACATCTGTCAGCAAAATAATCAACGCGCTGGGAATACCTCCGATAAAGGGTCCAAAAAAAGGAATAATGTTGGTAAACGCAACTATTACGCTGACTAATAAAGCGTAGGGTATTGAAAATATGCTCATTATAATAAAGGAAATTAATCCGAGAAAAGAAGAGGTTATAATCTTACCGGATAAAAACTTTCCAAACACAGTGTGACCGTGGCGGACTGTCTCAAAAAGAGCGTTTACTGATTTCTTCGGCAAAATCGCTACCAAGAACTTCTTTAGTTGACCTATAAGTCGTTTCTTGTCCATTAGTGTATATACTGTTACCACTATTGCGATGAAAAAGTTGATTACAAACATCAACACAGAAATTACGCTGTTTGTTGCAATGGACAAAATATCTTTAATTGAGGTATCGAGAGAGGTCTTTAACCATTGATTAAAATAATCAACTGCGGACTGCAAAAGTTCTCCTAAGTTTCTGAGCAAAACATTCTCGCTAACCTTTTGTATATCAAGCCAATCTGTAAATATTGCCAATTGCGCCGGAATTATATCTATCAATTTTTGT
>CAZFVM010000058.1:0-8304 GCA_964522305.1 uncultured Oscillospiraceae bacterium | reverse complement strand
AAACTTGGGCAAACAAAGCGGTAAAAATAGCCAAAACCAGCTCCAAAAGCCCGCCTCCAAAGACAACGGTAAAAGAGCCGGCAGTCAAGCTGGAAAAGATAATCCGTCTAAGGTTGTTACTTTGTATCTCTTCGGTACCTCTGAGCTTTTCAAAAGCAGTGTCAACATCCATATCTCCGCTATCTATCTCGCGAGAGATAGTGTTGATGATGTCAATATTCCCCAAGTTATTTACCCTGGATTTCAAAGAAGCTACCCGGGTATGGTATTCGCCCTCAAACATGGCGGTTATGGTAATCCCGGTAGGCAGAGCGAACACCTCTGATTTTTCTGCTCCGGCTGCTCTCAAGACACTTCTTGCACATTCCTCTGCCCGATATATTTCACCGCCATTTTTTATCATGGCTATTGACAGTTCCAGCGCCAGGGTTAAGTATTTTTCAAACATTAATTACAACACCCCCTGTTTTTACTGTATTTATGTCAAAGGAGGAACAAACCCGGGCTCATCTGACTCATTAGAGTCCTCAGGTTCAACGGGCTCCTCCGAGTCGTCCGGCTCAGGGTCTACCGGCGGGACTATCGGAGTCATATGTTCATAGCATATCCTGTTATAGGGTTTGCTAGAGCTCGTGTATCCGACATAAATCCCTTCGCTTATAATGTTTTGGAAGAAGGGGACATCGCTCTGGGGATAAACATAGCCTTCAGGTACATCCCTATAAGCAAACTGTGCATCAGTAACTCTAACTTGCTTGACAAAGGCTCTGTCGGTTATCTTTCTCAACGAAACCTCGATCAAATTCTGTTCCGGACAATTGCATCCCGGCAGGCACAGAGCTTTTGTTTTTTCGTCCCAGAGCACGGGGATGTGAACATCACAGTATTCATGGGGAAGGGTAGAGGTGGTAAATACGCCGTCTGTTATTACAGTGGCTTTTTTGTCGAGATAGTTCATCAAATCTTTTTCACAGTATTCGGTGGCAAGCTTTCCGGACAGCCCACAGTACTCAATATCAGTGACAATAGAGGGAGGAACAGTGAATTTTTCTGCATATTCCACCTTGTTTTCTTTATGATAATTATAAATATTTATCATCACAGAGTTCCACAGTTTAGTGGCAGGGTTGCCTTTGGCTACTATTGTTTTGTTGTTATCATATCCAAACCAGCAACAAGCTGTATAATCCGGGGTATATCCGGCAAAGTAGTTGTCTTTGTTATCGTTTGTACTACCGGTCTTACCTGCTACTTCCAGACGAGGGAAGTTTGCGGATTTGTTAAGGGTAACATCCCCGACAGCGGTACCCTGAGATCGAGTGGTAACGTTGATTAGTAATCGGGTCATAATATATGCTGAAGCTTCTGCATAAACAGCCTTCTTTTCCGGCTTGTTGTCTATTATCACTTCACCTTTACTATCCCTGACTTCATAAAAGGTCCTGCCTTTTGTAAAGACTCCGCCTGCTGCAAAGGTGTTAAAAGCTTGAGTCATCTCCCTTACGGTTACTCCATATGTAAAGGACCCCAACCCCAGCGGGGATAATTGTTTATCGGAATATACCGCTCCGTTAGGCAGTTGTACCCTATCTACCAAAGTGGTAAACCCAAGGTTTTCGGTCATATTGTTAAAGACCGTTTCTATACCGATTTGCTCCACCAAAGCAACCGGAATGGTGTTTAGAGACCTTTGTATGGCATAGGTCAAAGGAACCAAGCCTTCGTATCTGCGATTTGCGTTAGGGGGCCAATAGCTTTTCCTGTCTGCAAAATAAACGGTAGGTACATCATCCACCGGACTGCCATAATTTATCAGTCCCATATCGATGGCAAGACCGTATGCCGACAAGGGTTTTATTGCCGATCCGCACTGACGTTTACTTTGAGTAGCACGGTTTAGTCCTCGGCTAATTCTCTTTTCACCTCTACCGCCTACTATTCCCAGGATATTACCGGTTTCCGGGCTCATCACTACCATTGCAGCTTGGGGTTTTATTCCGGTAGTTGTCGGCCACTTTGAATCGTCAGAGAAGACATCCTCCATTATATCCTGAACCACAGGGTCAAGACAGGTGATAATATGCAGACCGCCGGAATAAAGCTTCCTTGAGGCTGTTGTTTTATCATACCCATAAGTTTCCATCAAAGAATCAATTACATCATCTAACACCGCATCTATGTAGTAAGAATGAATCTTCTCGACATATTCTGTATCACTGTCTCTTTTCAACACCAAAGGTGCGTCATAAGCGATGTCAAATTCTTCTTGGCTAATCTTTTCCTGTTCCAACATTAACTTCAAGACCAAGTTTCTGCGCTCTAAGTTGTTCTTTGGGTTAATAATGGGGTCAAACCGTACCGGAGATTTTGCGATAGAGGCAAGGGCTGCACACTCCACCAGGCTTAGGTTCTTTAAGTCTTTACCGAAGTAGGTATCGGCAGCTGTCCTTACACCGTGAGTGTTCTGGGATAAGGGAATTGTGTTTAGATACATCTCCAGTATTTCTTCTTTAGAAAACTTTTCTTCCACATTAAAAGCACGGAATATCTCTTGAACTTTTCGTTGTATGGTGTTTTCATTTTCTCTGGTAACGTTCTTTATAAGCTGTTGGGTAATAGTAGACCCTCCGCCATATAGGGAATCAGTGGGGATAAAAAAGTTATATATAGCACTGGCAGTTCTTTTGGTATCTACACCGTTATGCTCAAAAAACCTTTGGTCTTCGACTGCCACAAAGGCGTTTAGCAAATTTTGGGGTATCATCCCATACTCTGCCCATAATCGATTTTCTCCGCCATGGAGCATGTCGTCCACAAGTTCAATCTCTTTACCGGATTCGTCCACATAATAAATCTTTGAAGATAAGGATGAGTCAAACCTGAGGTTATCCAGCCCATTGTATTCCGGGTCTATGTAGTTTTTGATATAAATCAAAAACGCCAACCCAACCACGGCACCGGTGATTATCCCCACCAACAAAAGGGTAAACAGGATATTTAGAGTATAGGTTACAGCTTTCTTTACAATCAACCACGCAGATTTAGCGGTTATTTTCGCTACAAGCTTACTTATATAACCAACACCGGACTTGTCTTCTTTTTTGTCCCTTGGCATTTCCATAAGCCGGGTTTTTTCCATGGGAATATTACCGGGATGATCCAGTTGATGATTGTTGTTTTTGTTATTGTTTTTCATTTCAAGTTTTTCCTCCAAGTTAAGAGGTTTTGTGTATTTTACAGTATTTGCAGGTTTTTGTCATTTATGTTCCGATAACAAAAAAGAGATTATATACCATATATTTAGCTTTATCAAGACGATAGTATTACCGGGTTCGATTCATCATTAAGCTTTTTTATTTTGTTGCCACGTTTTTTTCACCCAGTATATTTTTTAAGTCCGACAAGAGGTTTTCCTCGATTTCGCAGGTAATATCCTTGGCAACCCTTAGTTTTTTTTCTTTTTCGAAGTACACCCTCACCTCCTGTTTACCGGGACAACTTTTTATTCGTTGCAGGGCTTCTTCCAGGCGACTCTGGTTTTGAGGCATAATTTTTAGATAAAGCGTCAGAGAATTTGGTGCGTCAATTGCATTCTTGCGAAGCGATGTATCCTTGCCAGGTACAGTGATATTGTTTAAAAGGAGTTTGACTACATCCTTGTCTCGGTTTTCATAATTTTCGTCGAGGGTGGCTTGGCAATCAAAGATATATATTTCACCTTCGATGATTAAGGGTTCCAGTTGGTCAAAAAGTTTGGGGAACAGTATAACCTCTACTTCACCGTACAAATCCTCTGCGGTGATAAAGGACATAATTTGGTTGTTTCTGGTGGTCTTACTTCTTTTTTTAGTTACCAGACCTACGAACTTTACCCTTTGTTTTTCTACTATGTCACCATCGGTTAACCCTTTTAGCAGTTGGACAGCATTTAATCCCTTCACCGATTCGATAATGTTTTCATACCCATCCAACGGATGTCCGGAAAAATACAGACCGGTAAGGCTTTTTTCCATTGTCAACCTTTCTCTAAGAGGATACTCGTTTATTTCGGGAAAATCAAGCGTCAAAATGTTATCTTCAAACCCCAATCCTGCAAAATCACCTTGATTACCCCCAATATTTCCAAACAATCCCATTTGACCGCGGACAGTGTCGCTTCTTTGTTTTGCGAGTATGGATAAGGTGGGTTCCAACACCGCCATCATCCTACTTCGGTATATACCGAAGGAATCTAGTGCTCCGCTCTGTATCAAGGCTTCTATCATCCTAGTGTTGCCATGTCCGGATACACGGGATAAGAAGTTTTCGTAGGAGGTAAAGGGCCCGGATTTACGCTCTTCAATCAACTTTTGTGCAAACAGCATACCGACGTTCTTTATAGCCACCAGACCAAAGCGCAAGCTATCCTCATAAACAGTAAAGACCTCGCCGCTATAATTTACATCCGGTGCCAGAACCGAAATTCCCATTCGGGTACAGTCATCTATATATTCTTTGATTTTCACAGTATCTGTCTCTACAGAGTTCAGTAAAGCGCACATGTATTCTTTGGGATAATGACACTTTAGATAAGCGGTTTTATATGCGAGCACTCCATAAGCGAGGGCATGACTCTTATTAAAGGCATATTTTGCAAACTCGTTCATCCTGTCAAAGATTAAGTTTGCGGTTTTTTTGTCGATTCCTTTAGTCTCGGCACCGGCCAAGAAACTGTCTCGCTCCTTTTCCATTACCGCTTCGTTTTTGTCCGACATAGCCCTTCTAACGATATCGGCTCTGCCGTAGGAATAACCTGCAAGCAATCGAAAGGTTTGCATAACCTGTTCTTGATATATGATACACCCATGGGTATCTTTCAGAATATCCTTTAACTCCGGGGTCATATAATCGGTTTTTTCCGGGCTCTTTCTGTTTTCTAAGAAAGTGTCTATGGATTGCATTGGTCCGGGTCGGTAAAGGGATATGGCAGCGACAATATCCTCAAACTTATAGGGCTTCATTTTTGTCAGCAATACCCGCATGCCATCGCTTTCCAGCTGGAACAAGCCCAAAGAATGCCCTTCCGACAGCATCTTATAGGTAGATGCGTCATCAAAGGGGATTTTGCCCCCGTCAAACCCGGGATTGGTTTTCCTTATATATTTTTCGGTATTATCGATTATAGTCAAGAACCTGAGCCCCAAAAAGTCTATTTTCAAAAGCCCGAGCTCGGCTACGGTTTTCATAGAATACTGGGTAACTCTTACATTATCGTTTAGCGCAAGGGGAATATAGTTGACCAGCGGTTTATCCGTGATTACCACTCCTGTGGCGTGGGTAGAGGTGTTGCGAGGTCTTCCCTCCAGCGCCCTTGCGTAGTCCAACAACTTTTTGATTTCAGGGTCATCGGCATATTTTCGTCTTAATTGGGATACGCTTTTCAATGCGCCGTCAACCGTGATTCCCAATTGGCGAGGAATAAGCTTTGCTATTTCATCAACCTTTGCATAGGACATACCCATTACCCGTCCCGCGTCCCTTACCCCTTGTCTGCAGGCGAGGGTACCGAAGGTTACAATCTGCGCAACATTTGCACTTCCGTATTTATCGCTCACATAATCAATAACTTCTCCTCGCCGGGTATCACAAAAATCGATGTCGAAGTCTGGCATACTTATCCGCTCGGGGTTCAAGAACCGCTCAAAGAAAAGACCGTGTTTCAAAGGGTCGACATCGGTTATACCAAGGGCATAAGCGCTCAGACTTCCCACTCCGCTTCCTCTGCCCGGTCCCACGGGTATTGAATTTTTTTTGGCAAAATTCACAAAGTCCCAAACTATAAGGAAGTAATCCACAAAACCCATATCTTTGATTATAGAAAGTTCGTATTCAAGCCTGGAATCATACTTATCATCCGCAACAATTTCCTTTGCTTGAATCCTTTGTTCCAACCCTTCCAGACACAGAGCCTTAAGGTAATCAAAGCCCGGGACACCCTTTGGGGGGTGAAAGGCAGGTAGGTGCATAGTGCCAAAGTCAAAGTCAAAGTTACAACGATCTGCTATTGCGACGGTATTTTCCACCGCTTTCGGTACATCCGCAAAGAGTTGTGTCATTTCATCCGTGCTTTTTAGATAAAACTCGCTGCCATAAAATCCAAAGTCCTCTTCGGACAAAGTTTTGCCCAAGGATATCGCCATCAACATCCTTTGCAGTTCGCTATCTTCTTTATTAATGTAATGCACATCATTAGTGGCAACCAAGGGTATGTCCAGCTCCCCGGCTAAGGTTATCAGTACATCGTTTACTTGTTTTTGCTCCTTTATTCCGTGTCGTTGCAATTCCAGATAAAAGTTATCCCTGCCAAAAATCTTAGAAAAATAAATAATGTTTTCCCGAGCCAATGAAACATCACCTTTCAAAATGCACTTTGGGACAAGCCCCGACAGACACCCGGATAAGGCAATTATCCCTTCGCTGTTTTTTTCAAGGGTATCTTTATCCGTTCTTGGTTTTTGATAAAACCCCCTGGTATATGCGAGGGAAACAATATTCATTAAGTTTTTGTATCCCACCTCGTTTTCGACCAATAAGGTGAGATGGGAGTAATCGGTATCTACAGAGAAACTTTTGTCCTCCATACTCCTTGGGGCTACATAAACTTCACACCCGATAATAGGTTTTACTCCCTCGGCTTTACAGGCTTTATAAAACTCCACAGCTCCGTGCAAAACCCCATGGTCGGTTATTGCCACCGCCGTTTGTCCAAGTTTTGCAACTGCTTTTGGCAGAGCGGATATCCTGCATTCACCGTCCAGCAGGCTATATTCTGTATGAAGATGCAGGTGTGCAAAGCTCAAGGTTGTGTTTTCCTTTCTAAATATTTGGTGCGAGTCAGTTAGCTTTTTTTAGACTTTAGGTTGTTGGCAATCTCAATGATTTTGACAAACCGATGATTGAGCCCCGACTTGCTGATAGGGGGGTCACACAACCACCTCAATTGTTCCAAGCTAAGATCAGGGTTTTCCATTCTTAATGTGGCACATTCTTTAAGCTCGGCAGGTAGCTTGGAGAACTCCTTACTTTCTATCAAGTATTCGATAGCTCTCCTTTGTTCGGCACCGGCTCGAGCAGCCCTGTCTAAGTTTGCGGTTTCGGCGTTACGCATCCTGTTTGCATTTTCCCGCAGCTCATTAATTACTTTTTGTTCCATAAGTACCAGAGCGTATTTACTCGCTCCGATAATGGACAAGAAGTCTTCTATGCTCTCACTGTCTTTATAATATAGAATATATCGGTCTTTGCGTCTACCCACCTTTGCTTCCAGGGCAATACTTTCTAACACCGCATTGACATAAAAGGTAAATTCATCGTCAAACCGCAGAGTTAGCTCATAATTTTTCCCCGGACCGGCGGTATAACCTCGACTAACAAAGACTCCTCTAAGGAAGCAACCCACATCCTCTTCGCATTCCGGGGCGAGGTAATCCCCGGCAACTCCGCAATCAAAGGCGGTTTTGCAACAACCATCCTCCAAGGGTAGATTAACTAAATATTCCTTAATCTCTTTATAAAACGACATTATATTTTACCACAATCCTTTTAATGCGCCAAAGTCAGACAGGCTCACTCAGATAATCCTAACCTCCGGTTCCAGTCGCACCCCGGTTTTATCATACACCGTGTCCGATACATACTTTATCAACGCTATCACGTCGTCGGCGGAGGCGTTGTTTTTGTTTATTATAAATCCTGCGTGTTTTGTAGATACTTGTGCTCCGCCTATAGAATATCCTTTGAGCCCGCATTGTTCTATCAAAGCTCCGGCATAATGTCCCTCCGGTCGTTTAAACACACTTCCGCAGCTCGGATACTCCAAGGGCTGTTTTTGTTTTCTTAACCCCATATATTTGTTCATTTTTTCTTTTATTATCTTCTTATTCCCAGCACTCAATTCAAAGGTTGCATCCAGAAGTATTCCGTTATTTTTTGCAAGGCTGCTTTTCCGATAGCCAAACTCCATTTCCTCCCGAGTCAACTCACGGATTACGGTTTCCCCCAAGTCGTCAAAGAACAGACAAGTACCTTTGACAAAGGTATCCTTAATCTCGCCGCAGAAAGCACCGGCATTCATAAAGACTCCGCCCCCAACTGTTCCGGGAATCCCAAAGAGGTACTCCACCCCCTCCAAGGAGTGGTTTGCACAGAACAGAGCAAGGGCGTTGAGGGTCGCACCACATTGAGCAGTTACGGTAATATCTTCTTTTTTTATTTGATTTAATTCGGTGGTCACTACAACAGCACCCCGAAACCCCTTGTCCGAGA
>CAZFVM010000057.1:0-8541 GCA_964522305.1 uncultured Oscillospiraceae bacterium | reverse complement strand
CCAAAAAACTCTACAAAACCAACTTCACACCTATTATAATTATAACCCCCCAAGGGCCAAAAATCAACCAAAAATCACAGGAAAATTCCAGCCCGGCACAAAAGAATACAAAAACCCAAAAGATTGGAGTTATTGCATTCTTTTCTATCCAACAAAACTCTTCGTCAAAAAATCAAAAATCTTTAATATATATTGTTAATAACAAGGAAATGTGCTATAATAATGTATTAACAAAGCAATAAAAGGGTAATACCCTTATTTTTTAACGCAGATTTTTTTATTTGTTTTTGGTTTTACATTACTACGGGAGGGCTGATAATGTCGCACAACACCAGAGATAATACGAACAAACAGGGGTCTGACAGGGTGGCGGTTTTTCGTCGTCGCACCAACACCAAGCAGGAGTTCACCGATTGGCTCAACGAGCACAAGTCGAAGAAGTTCTTGCCAAAGCAGGTTGTCGACTGTATCCAAGATGTGTCGGATTTCGCTTATTCCAAGCGGATTATCACCACCGACATCTGGAGCACCATCTCATCCGCCCGCTTCAAGCAGTCCTATCATGCTATCCTGGGCACCCGCTTGTTTAAGGTATTAGATAAGCAAAACCACAAGATGTTTTACTCCGCAGGTCAGCTGTATCAGCGTTTTTTAGAAGAGAAATACCCGGCACGCTCCGAAAAGCCGCGCGTAGAAGAGCCGGAACAGACCCCCGAGGAGTCAACCAAACAATCGGCTGACCGTTCGGTTTTGCCTTCGGCGCCCGCTGCGGTAATACAGAGACCGGCAAAAGTCGAAACCGAAACTACAGAAGACGCGGTAATTGAAACTACAGCAGACGCTGTAGTTTCGGCAAAGGCAGAATCGGAGTCCGGCAACTATCTCGATCTCGACAACCCCGACGAGGGGATAAAGTCGAGGCCTGTCGCCTTTTCGGTCAAGGGCACCCGGGTAGAGCTGGACAAGACCAATTGGACCCGCCTAATGGTCATGATGGCCGACCACATAATTACCAAGGAGTATAAGGACTCCGACTCCCTTACCCGCACAGCCTTATACGGGACTAAGTTCTTCTTGTTGACCGAGGCGCCCGAGAAGGGGAGCTTTGCAGAGTTAACGGGGGGCAGCTTTATCACCACCGGGTACACCCCCGCCGTCACGGTAAGGATAATCAAGGCGCTCCTCGACCATTGCGGTATAAGAGAGTCAGAAGTCACAATAGAGTTAGAGCCAAAGGAATAACCTCGCTGTAAGACAGTAATTATCATACAAACACAAAAGGGGCTGTAACAAAGCAGCCGGAAAGAAAAATATTGCGCAAAAACGCCCTTGAATTCAGCCAAAAAAAGCTGTTTTCAAGGGCATTTATATCATTTTAGAGCTGAGTTTTTGTGTAGTTTGTCGTCGGGATATACTTTTGTTACAGCCCCCATTTTGCAAATTTCTCTTTTGCAACAACTGTTAGTTCCTTCTTACTTCTCAACCCCTTTGACGACTACAATTTCTATATGGTCGCCAAAATCCCCGGTCACCATCCCTTTATAAGCGCTTTTTAGATAAGCGGTGGTGTTGTAGATAACCCCCTCTTGCCCTGCGATATCATCATAAAGCCGGTTGGCGTCACTGTTACCGGACAAAAAAGCCAGCACAAACCCGCCGACCGGTATCTTTATTCTTTCATTATATCCCAGAATACTGCCGTCATCAAGGTTGTTGCCGTATTCCCTCAGCCTGTATTCGCCGTTATCCATAGGCTCAAACACCAGGATTTTTGCCCATCTCAGCCCTGCCGATTGGGAGGTTATATAGTCGACCTCGGTATCAACAAACACACAAACCGTGTTTGCGCCGGACATAGGCTTATTAAAGGAAGAAACATTAATCTGCCATTTGCGTCCCTCGCTATAATCCACCTCAACTTCCTGCACTTCATACAGCCCAAAGATGTTGTCATAATAGGTCATGTTCGGCCCGTCCATCAGACGGGTATTATAATATTCCTCCGGGTTGACAACAATGTTGTGATAAAACTTCGAGTACAAGACAGGCTTTCCCCGTCGTTTGTAAGGCAGAGCGTCACACAGAATAGTGTTGTTATACATCTCGACATAGTCGCAGGCGATATCGGTATTATCCCCTCTGTCAATCCCGCCGTGGGCGTCAAAGACATGGTAAATCGCGTCCCCCATCTGGATATTGTTGCTTGCCACATATCCGCTGCCGGGACTCCCGTTTGCCGCTACCGAATGGCGGTCGTAGTTAAAGAGGTTATACTCAATAACAGCAGTCGCGCTTTTTCCCAGGCAAACCCCATACCCAAACCCGTTTCGCTGATTGTGGTGAAAATAGCTGTTGTGGATATGAGCGTCATAGCCTTTTTCTATCAAGACCCCCGAGTTAGAAAACCCCGCCACCTCGCAGTTGGTCATCTCAAACCTGTCACCCACAACCATGACCCCAATAGTCAAGGGCAGCGCATAATAATAGTCGGTATATCCATTAGCTCCTGTTCCCCGCTTGTGGTGGGTCATGTGCCTCTCGGTATCCGGACCGGCGATAACAAGCCCGCTGATTTTACTGTCATCCTCGGCGACGATAAGCGTGTCTATCAGCTCCACCGTATACAAGACACCCCCGGCATTAGCTTTGCCCCCTTCGTCTATGGTCCCTCTGTTCCCCGCCAAGGTAACGCCGGACTTTAGCATCAAAGGTGCCCGGGTTTTATCTATCTCGATACTACCTTGCACAAAGACAACTTCACCGGGTGTCGCTTGGCTTAGCGCCTGAATCAAACTCGCGGCATCGTTGACGATATAATCCCCCGAGGTAATCTTGTCATAGTCCCCGACCCCTCCGCCGATGGGAGGCTCGCCGTCTGGGGAATAAGCACCGTACAAGACCCCGTCTTCTGTTATATACAGGCTGTCCTCATATTCATAATAACGAGAGAACATACAAAGCTCGCTGATAGCGTCTGTAGCGTATCGGCAAGCTTTTTCTTTGTCGTGGATATTCGCGAGCATCGACTTTATATGCTCATACACATAGTTTGTGTCCCCGGCAAACACCTTAGTGACGATATCCGGCAAGACAATATTAGGAAGCGACAGGGGTGTATTTGTGTTAGAGTCACCGATGGGAGCCAAGACATCGTCTTTCTCAAAGTCAAATATATTATTAACCGCCAATATATCGTCGGGGGCATCGCCTTTAGTTATATATCCCGGAGCGCTACCCAAAAAGCTATTATTTATTATGGTAACAGAGGTCAGGTCCCTGTCTGTCCCGGCTCTGTTGGGTCCTACCACTATCGACGCTTGTCTTACGTTCCCTGCGTCGATATTGTTTTCTATTCCTACATTTTCAAACCTGTCGCAGGAGATATTCACCTCATTGTTACCAAACAAATTGTCATAGACCGCAACACTCCCCCCGGTTATGTCGATAGCAGAGCTGTCCTCGCCGACGATATTATGCAAATAGCAGTGATGAACGCTTCCCTTGCCTTTTATCCTTATTCCGCCGGTAAAAAACCCGGATATCTCGCAGTTGTCAATCTCCACATTCTCGGCAAGAGCGATGATACCGACACTGGTTTTTGCCCCTGTATAGCCATGGGCGAGGTTCCCGGCGGCGCCTTTTAGGGTGAGTCCGGTTATCCTGTTGTCGCCGTTGCATATGAGCAAAGCTGTGTGCTCGGGTAACGAAAAATACAGAGTTGCACCCTTCGAGCCCTTGTATCCACGGTCAGAGGCGATTGTCACCCCTTTGTTTAGCTGTGCAAAAAAGTTCTCTGCAATCCGCATATCCGACAGATTTATCTCAGCCTCGGAGTCGACAAAGATTACCTCACCGCTCTTGGCTACTTTCAGCGCTGTTGCGAGCTCGTCGTCATCCTGCACAACATAGTCCCCGGTGGTGACAATATTGTTATACCCCTCACCGCCACCGATGTAAGAGGTCGTGTCCGCGCCATAATACTCGCCGTCTTTATAATAACCAAAGTTGCCCCCATAGCGATACAAGCCGCCGAGCCCTTCCATATCCCTTAGCGCTTGCTCGCCGATTTTTGCGACTGCGTCCATATCGGGGTTGTCGGACATAAGCGTTTCCCTCAGCCAGAGCAACGAATAATATAGCTCTTCATAGTCGGGATAAAAGGTCTTTTGGCTTATCTGCAAAGTAGTCTCGACAAGCCGCACATCCGTGCTTTCGCACCCATAAAGAGCAAAGACAAAGAGTATCACAACAAAGATACAAAGGGCGCGTTTTGCGGTTTTGGTTATCATCTTTATAGCTGTCCTTTCCCGGAGGAATCAATCTATTGGCATAAAGCGCCAAACATTTGGTGCTTTATACCAAACATTCGGCGCTTGATTAACACGCATATAACAAAACGGGGCTGTGGTTGACACCAAACTAAATCACTGATAGTAAATTAGTTTACTATTGACATATTCCTGCCGGATTCCTTTGCCTGGTATAGCTTTTCATCCGCCGTACCGATAAGGCCAAAGATATCCTTCGACTCCCGCTCGGGGAAGGAGGTACCGCCCAAGCTTACCGTAACCTTAATCTCTTGAGCACCGCTATATATAACGGTATCCCTCACCACATGCCTTATCCGCTCGGCTATCTGCAGGGCATCATATATCGACGCGCCGGGCAAAGCCACCAAGAACTCCTCACCGCCATATCGTAAGAATACATCCCCGTCCCTCAGCACCGATTGGGTCGCCTTGGCAACACCGACGAGAACTCTGTCCCCCACCAGGTGGCCATAAGTGTCGTTAACCTTCTTAAAATAATCGATATCAAACATAATAATCCCGAGGGCGGTATCTGTCTTCACCGCACGGGTAAACTCATCTCTCAGCCTCAACAGCCCAAACCGACGGTTAAATATCCCGGTCAGCGGGTCGTCTGCCGCCAAGCGTTGGAGCTGGTCGTGGGTGATGGCGTTCTTTAACGCAAGGCTCAGCCCCTGACCGAACTGGCGCAGGATGTTCTCCATACTCTCCGAGAACTCGTCCACCGTTGCGAGCAATATTGCCCCCAGCACCACTTCTTTGTACATCAGCGGCTCGATAATCACGGTCTTGGGGCGATAATCCACTACAACACCGTTGAGTATAATCTCTTCCGGCAGCTTCAAGGTGAGCCGCTCACTATTCTTAAAGACCTGCCAAACCATATCGTTTTCTACCAATGATTCCGGCTCTTTTATCCCATAAGAAGAAAGCAACTGCAATTCACCGCTTTTTTCGATAATAATTGCGCCGCCGGTGGCACCAAAGATATCGACCAGCCTGTCCAACGCCTCTATAGACAGCTTATCCAGCTCCAGCCTTGTAGACAGCAGGTCGCTAAAGTCCTTCACCGACTTCTCTGCCTTGCGGGCAACAGCGAGGGAGGCAACCACGGCGTTAAAGGACTTGGCACACTCTTCAAACTCGTCTTCCAAGTTCATCTCAAGAAAACAAGCGCTCTTTTCCGGGTCGTCAAAGTTATCCCCTCCGGTACAGAAAAAACCGTCGGACAGCTTTGTCTCTACCATCCCCATATGGGTGGAGAGCTTCTTTAGCTTTTTTGCCACCACCTTGCGGGCGAGAAAGATATTAAAGAGCCCCACCAAGAACCCGGCGGTAATACAAAGGGTAAAGAACAAAGGGGTCATTATAACATCAGGGTCAGCCTCGGTGGCAAAGGTCACAAAGAAGGGGAAGACAATCCCCATCATGATGCCAAACCCAATCATAAAAATCGCGAGGTCTTTAAAGACTTTTTTTGTAATCAAAGCACGCCCTCCGCACAAGTATTTTTGTCATCACATATATATGGTCGGTCAATTAGTCGAGTATACTGATAAACAAGGGTATCAGATTGGGGTCAAACTGGGTCCCCGCATTGTCCAACAGCTCTTGTTTTGCCGCTTCTTTTGACAGCGCCTTGCGATAAGACCTGTCTGCGGTCATGGCGTCATAAGCGTCGGCGATAGAAAGCACCCTGGCTATCAAGGGTATCTCCTCCCCGACAAGCCCCCTGGGATAACCCTTGCCGTCCCACCGCTCGTGATGGCAAAGGATATACTCTGCTATATCGTTGAGCTCGGGGATGTTCTTTGCTATACGATACCCGGTCTCGGGGTGTTGTTTTATTATCTCCCACTCCGCGTCGGTGAGCCTCTCGGTCTTTGTGAGGATATCGTTGTCGATAGCTATCTTGCCGATATCATGGAGCACGGCAAAGATCTCCAGGTCATCTAATTGGTCTATACCAAACCCCAAGCGTTTTGCCAGCTTGTTGGCGTTTTTTGCTATCCGTTGCCCGTGCTCTTCGGTCTCACCGCTCTTTTCAAACAACGCGCTCTTTAAAGAAGAAAGAATAAGCGACCGATAAGAGGTAGAATACAGCAGTTTGTGGCGATACATGCGGTCTTCCGCAGCCTTTAGCACATTCTCGAAGGAAGAATCCATATCAAGCCTTGCAGACCTGCCGAAGGAAATTTTGACTGCGATACCGTTAACCGTCACCCGGGAGCAAGCCTCCCTTATGCGATCCCTGATATCCCTGCCCGGCTCCTCGCCCACCCGGGGGAGCAAAATCAAGAACTCATCCCCACCCCAGCGAAACACCAGCCCGTCGTTACCGCTTGCGCTCTTAATGGCGTGGGCCATCTTTTGCAACGCCTCGTCCCCCACCTGATGGCCAAAAGCGTCGTTCATCAGCTTTAGCCCCATAAGGTCACCGATAATCACGGTCATGGGCAGCATATCTTTTGATATTATATCTTTATATAAGTTGGTAAACAAGTTGCGGTTGTATAGCCCGGTCAGCGAGTCCTTAAAGCTAAGGCGCTCTATGGTCTCCTGCCTGCGTACCGAGGTGGTCACATCACGAAAGGAGATGATATCCCCCATAGAGCCCGATTGTTCTATCGTGGTGATAGGCGCAGACTTATAGTTGATTATCCGCTTCTTGCCGGTCTTTGTAATCAACACGGGATAATCGGCAAAAGTAGCGGCAAAGTGCCGTCGCAGCTCACGGGTGAGCAGAGTAGTGCTCTGGGTTTCGCACTTGCGCCCGCAGATTTCAAAGACCTCCTCCACCGGCAACCTCCGGGCTTCGCTGTTCTTCCAGCCCGTGAGGCGCTCCGCCGCGTTGTTGAGCATTACCACCTTGCCTTCGTCGTCGGTAACAACTATCCCGTCGGCGATAGAAGACAGGGTAATATTTAGCTTTTCTTTTTCTTCCCGCAGCTCCATCTCGGTTATCTTTTGCTTTGTTACATCACTGTATATTGCCACAATCTCCCCGGTGGGGATTTTGTATATTATGTTCTCATACCAGGCAGGGGGCTTACCCTCTTCTTGATATAACTTCTCCGGGTATTTTATAGATTTGCCGGTCTTGTATACTTCTTGGAACTTCTCGATAATGCCGAAGTTATCCACCCCGGGATTCACCATCCCCAGAGGCTTGCCGATAACATCCTGCGCCGACCACCCCTCGGTGATAAGGCAGGTGGGGTTGGCTTGGCGGATAATATAGTCCATGGCGGTGGCACCGTCGTTTTGCACCTCATATATAATGACAGAAGAAGGCGCGTTATAAAAAAAGCCGCGGAACCGACCTTCGCTTACCTGCAGATTGCTCTTTAGCTCTTCCGAGACCCGGTCTTGTTCTTCTATGGTCTTCCCGATTTGCTTTAGATCCCGGAACACTGCGGTCACATAGCCCGGGGCAGGGGAGTTAACGCTAAACAAGTACCAATCATCCTGCAGAGAGGTGGATCGCCTCAGCTCTGTGATCACTTCACCCTTCACAGCTCTGTCAAAGGCGTCCTGCCAAAACTCCCGATTTTCATCACTGCTGTAGCTCCATTGGGACAAAGTACCCCCTATAATGACCTCTCTGTTTAGCCCGGTCGCCCGTTCAAACTCGGAGTTGATGTCCACAAGCTCAAAGTCGACAGCCTTCCCGGTGTCGTCAAAGATTATGCCAAACAGCGCAACCCCAACAGACAAAGAGTTAAGTATCCGGTCTCCCAAGTCAAAAATCCGCATAAAATTGTCTCCTAAATCCAAAAACACAAGTCTTTTATCCAACGAGCAATTCACAAGGCTTTGTCAAGTCACACCAAACAAACAAATCCATAAGTCGGCAGAGATGTCAATCCCCGACCAATAGATATTAAACAAGCCGGCAAATATACATTCAGCCGGCAGTAAGTCACATAACGAGGTATAAACATACCTAATAACGCTATTTTACATAGTTATAACATCTTTGTCAACCATGATTCTGTGTCAAAACACTAATTTTTTACCCAACCAAGCAAACAAAAACCGCCCCACAACCGGGGCGATTAATGCTTTTTTTAATATATATTGGTATCCCAAATTTTGACATAAGATTATTTGCGGTTGTATTTTTATACACCTATTTTATTAATCAGGCAATCAAAGTCATCGCTAAGGAGCTCAAGGGTGTCACGCTCCATATATGCGTCATATATCCTGTCAAGGACTTGGTCGTCGT
>CAZFVM010000056.1:0-8544 GCA_964522305.1 uncultured Oscillospiraceae bacterium | reverse complement strand
GGAATGCACGGTTGTATAGCTGTCATCGCTCAAACTCCTGACCGTTAAATAGAAGATCCGTGCTGTATGGGTAAGCAAATTTCTACCTGTCTTTTTGTCTCGAATTCTCCCTAAGTACAACCCTTGTCTTTCTTTGACGAAGGTTACTCTAAGGTCACCCGCAGTGATGAAATAACTGTTTTTGTCCATAGTATTCAACCTCTCCTTTGTGTTCTTGCCATTACCAGTGATACAACCTGCCTAACTCCGGCTTTTCTCAACAAATCCGAACATCCCTTTATGGTGGCACCCGTGGTATATATATCATCGACTAACAAAACCCGTCGTAAAGGCTCGCCCTCCACCATTATATTTTCGTTTATAACAGCGTATCTATTCTTTATTGCCTTCTTCCTTTGGGAAGCGGAAAGAAGCTTTTGTTCTTGCTTGCCGAACCTCTTTAGCGTCGGGATACATTCTATATCCAATATGGCGGATACTTCCTTCGCAATAAGCTTTGCTTGGTCATACCCGGCTATTCGTATACCCTTTTTGCGACGGGGAACATAAGTGATACAATCGTATTTTAAACGGTGTTTGAGGTTGTGCCTGCCGACTAATAACTCTGCCAGAAAGCGAGCATATCTTATATCTGCATTGTTCTTTATATTACCGATTATCTTGTGGGACAATCGAGAACGATACCAAAAAAGGAAAACGGGTGATCCGGAATTACAGGTACAATCATCGGCAACAAGCCCGCAAACGTCACACTTGCTGTAAAGCAGGTCATAAAAATCCTTCATGCAATCGACGCAAACCGGAAGTTCGTCTTTGCACACATTAAATCCGCAACACATGCAACGACAAGGGCTTATGAGATTCAAGGCTTTGTCCGATAGCTTGGATATGGAGTTTTTTAGGCTTTGAGTTATGCTTCTTTTGGTTTTATCCCCCATATAAACTCCTTTAGAGCCGTATGTCTCACTGGCTTTTTGTCGTTGGTGATCATTTGTCTTATATTGTCGTCTTCCCCGACAATGCAGACTAACTCCTTTGCTCTGGTAACCCCTGTATAAAGCAGGTTGCGGGTCATCAGCGGTGCCGGGAACCCAAAGGAGGGCAGAATAACATAGTTATATTCGCTTCCCTGGCTCTTGTGCACGGTGATGGCATAGGCGTGTTCTAATTCCCCCAATAGGGAAAAATCATATTCCGCTATCCGATTATCAAAATCTATAACCACCGTTTCTGCCTTAGTGTCTATAGACAGTATTCTGCCGATATCTCCATTAAAAACTCCTTGTCCCGTGGGCTCTTCTCCTTCTCTCGGCTCGGCGGTAAACCACTCTATTTCATAGTTGTTCTTTGTCTGCATCACCTTGTCGTTTTCTCTGAAGACAACTTTGCCGATTTGTTTTTCTATCTTGGTCGGTCCTTTGGGATTAAGGCTTTCCTGCAACGCCTTGTTCATCTCAAAGGTCCCTAATTGCCCTTTCCTGGTAGGGGTGATGACCTGTATATCCCATACCGGGTCAATCTTGTACTTTTTTGGCAGACGGTTGGCTGTCAGGTCTATGATAGTGTCTAATATGGTGTCAAAGGAGTGCCGCTTGATAAAAAAGAAATTGTTGTCTGTGACATCAAGCCTTGGCATCCTCCCTTGATTGATGCTATGGGCGTTGGTGATTATAAGGCTCTCTTCCGCTTGTCTAAAAATCTTGGTCAACCTCTTTACCGAAAACCGCTCGCTCTCTATTATGTCTGCGAGACAATTACCCGCCCCCACCGGAGGTAATTGGTCCGCGTCTCCGATTAATATAAGATAACTGTCTGTCTTTACAGCTCTCAAAAGGGAGTCCAAAAGCAGGGTGTCCACCATAGACACTTCGTCGATTATTACGGCCTTGAAAGGCAAGGGGTTGCTCTCGGTCCTGTAAAAGCGAGGCTTTCTCTCTTCGGAATATTCCATCTCCAAAAGCCTGTGGATTGTCTTTGCCTCTGTACCTGATGCTTCTGACATCCGCTTTGCTGCCCTCCCCGTAGGGGCGGCTAACACAAAAGAGTAACCTAAATTACGAAAAATATCGATTATAGCCTTTATGACCGTGGTCTTACCGGTACCGGGTCCACCCGTTACCACCGTGACCCCCCTGGTAACCGCGGCTATCACCGCCTCCCGTTGTTCTATGGCGTATTCCAGTTCGTAACGGGCTTCCAGGTCGGCGATATGCTCGGACACTCCTGATAGAACAAAGGGGAACTCTGTCTCGGACATTACAAGAAGCTTGGCGGCGATATAGCTTTCTGCATCGTAATATTCCCGCAAAAAAACCACCCCGGTTTCTCCCACCTTGGTCAAAATTAACTCCTCCTCGGAAACCATGGTGCTTAGGGTGTTTGTTATTATTTCGTTATCTACCCCCAGGGCAGACTCAATCATATCTATCAACCGCCATTCCGGCAGATAGCAATGGCCACCGTTGTATGCTGCCAGCTGCATAAAGTGGATTATTCCCGCCCGAACCCGTTGGGGGCTGTCAAAGGGGAAATCCAAGGATTGAGCAATCTTGTCTGAGGTTTGAAACCCTATACCTGCTATGTCTTCACAAAGCATGTAAGGGTTGCTCTTTATGAGATCGATGGCTGCCGAGCCATACTTTTTGAATATGCTGACGGAAAGGGAAGGTCCGAAAAAATCTTCGCAAAACATCATCACAGCGCGCATACCAAACTGCATCTTATAGGTGTTGCTAATCTCCCGAGCCTTCTTTAGCGATATCCCTCGAATATCGCTGAGCCACTCCGGATTGTTCTCGATAATATCTAAGGAGTCTTCTCCAAAACGGGATACTATTCTCTCCGCCGTAACAGGACCCACGCCCTTTATTGCTCCGGAGGATAGGTACTTCAAAATTGTAGCGGAAGTGGTAGGAAACTTCTTTTCGAAATATTCTACTTTGAATTGCCTGCCGAAGGTGGGATGGTTGTGCCAAGAGCCTGACACTCGAATGGTCTCACCTACACTTAAAAAAGGCATTATTCCAACTAAGGTTGTCGGCTCTCCCATATGATCAATTATACATACGGTATAGCCGTTATCCTCGTTGGAAAACACTATGTCTTCGATTACCCCTACCAGATATATCTCGCTCATTTTATCCCGCCAATTATATAGTCTTTGTCTTTGCGATGTAAGTTTTGATTGTTTTATCCACTGTCTTTAACTGCTCATAATAAACATTATAGAGTATTACCCCTTTGAATACAAGGCAATGAAAAAAGAAAGTAGTTAAAAAACCACTTTCTTTTTTTGATAGGTTGTAAAACATAATAGGTCAGCCAAAAAAGGCTTTTTTACATAATCTTTTCGGTTATCTTTGCTGCAAGGTCGGTGTTCTCCCACCTAACCCCCAACTCTTCTCTGCCGAAATGACCATATGCCGCAAGAGGGCGATATATGGGCTTTCTTAAATCCAAGGTTTCGATAATGGCGGCGGGGCGAAGATCCACCATATCTATAACAAGCTTGGATATTCTTTCGTCGCTCATAATTCCGGTATTGTAGGTATTGATGTTTACCGACAAGGGCTGTGCCACTCCTATGGCATAGGCAATCTGTACCTCGCACTTTTTTGCCAAGCCGGATGCCACAATATTCTTGGCAATATATCTTGCCATATAGGAGGCGCTTCTATCCACCTTTGTGGGGTCTTTACCGGAATAAGCGCCTCCGCCGTGACCGGCATAACCGCCATAGGTGTCGACTATAATTTTTCTACCGGTAAGTCCACTGTCGCCATGGGGACCTCCTACCACAAACCTGCCTGTCGGATTAACAAATATCTTGGTATCTTTGTCATAAAAATCCCCGGGTAATGTGGGCTCTATGACCTGTTCTATTATGTCCTGTCTGATAATATCAAGTCCTGTGTCTGCACTGTGTTGGGCGGATACCACCACCGCATCTACCCGAACCGGTTGACCATCGATATATTCCACGGTTATCTGAGTCTTTCCGTCCGGTCTGAGATAAGGAAGACGATTGTCCTTACGAACTTCGGTCAACTTCATTGCCATCTTGTGTGCCAAAGATATAGGCAGCGGCATAAGCTCCGGGGTCTCGTCACAAGCATAACCAAAGACCATTCCTTGATCCCCTGCACCGATATCGTATTTATCGGTTATATCTCCCGATTTTGCCTCCAAGGACTTGTTTACCCCCAAGGCTATGTCCGGAGATTGCTCATTAATAGCGGTCAAAACCGCACAGGTGGCACTGTCAAATCCTTTGTCACTGCTATCGTACCCTACATCTTGCACGATTTGTCTTGCTATACTTTGTATGTCTACATAGGTGTCGGTTGTAATCTCTCCCATAACCAAAATAAGTCCGGTGGTACAGGCAACCTCGCAGGCAACCCTTGCCCGGGGATCATCTTGTAAAATAGCATCTAATACCCCGTCGGATATTTGATCACAAAGCTTGTCCGGGTGGCCCTCGGTCACGGATTCACTGGTAAAAAACTTTCCGCTCATTTATCTTCCTTTCTATAAGACGATTATTTTTGTTATCCTTTTATCAGACATATTTACTGATAGTGTTATTATAATAACACTATTAAAAAAACCTGTCAATATTTCGGCAGTCTTTGTATCAAGATAGTATCTGACAGCCCCTTGTCTCGGTTGACAAAATGGGGAAATATCAATATAATAATATGATATTCGTGAATGTTCACAACTTTCACGCAGCAAATGGTTCTTGTAAAAAAGAATAGAGAAGGTCATAGATGGATAACAATAAAAAACGAAGAAAAAAAGGATATAAACTGAGCTTCATATTGCTGATTGTTTTGATGGCGATTACTTTTTATATTATCTTTAATGAATTTGACTTCGGTGAAGTATATGGGAACATAATGAAATCTGACAACAAGTTCTTTTTGCTCATCTCCGGAGTTTTGGCTATTGTTTATCTTTGTGCTTACGGCCGTTTTGTTACTTTGACTGTCAAATCTTACAACGAAAAAACCACTAATTATAACGGGTTTGTATATGGTTGTACCGACTTTTTTTATTCGGCAATAACCCCCTCCTCTACCGGTGGCCAACCTGCGGTAATATATTTTATGGCAAAAGACGGATTATCTTATTCTGTCTCTGCCATTGCTGTAATCTTGCAAACCATAGTTTTTAAAATCGTGTTGTTATTGTATGGATTGTTGTCTTTGGTGCTGATTAAAGATATCCTGTCTCAAAGCAGTACAATTTTGATGATTTTGCTTGTTATCGGAGTTTTCCTCACCTTTGTTATGATTGTCGCAGGGCTTATGTCCATGTTCTTTAAAAGATTCTCCTTTGCACTGGGGAAAGCAACAATTTTGCTTTTTGGTAAGCTTCACCTTATAAAAAATCCAAAAGACCGATTAACCTCTTATCAAAAAACCTTAGACGAATATGAGGGTGCCGCCCTGGCTCTCAAAAACCAAAAAGGTCTTATTTTACGATTGTTTTTGATTACCTTTTTACAAAGAACCGCAATGTTTGGTGTGGCATATTTTGTTTATAAAAGCTTCGGGCTCTCCCAATACAACTTCTTCCAAATAGTTGCCGTACAAGCAATAATCGCCTTGTCTATCGACAGCGTGCCCCTGCCCGGCGGTATGGGCGCCAATGAGCTCGCCATGTACAGCATTAACTCGAATATATATCCCAGCGAAGTCACAGCAGCGGCGGCAATGCTTTTGACCCGGGTGTTTTCTTATTATCTTCCTCTGGTGATAAGCAGTATTGTCACCCTTACCAGACAAGCAAAAATGCACTTCAAAAAATCCAAACCCATCCTGTAACTCTTAGGTTATCGATTCACGAGAGGATTGTTATTGTATGAACATAAAAATCAAAGATAGAACCGGTCAACCCGTAAAAAGCTCCGGAAACGAAAGTAAGGCAGTGAGCTTCTTGTATAACAACCCCGTCGGTCGCGGGGTGTTGAAGGTGCTTGTGATGCCTTTCTGGTCCAAAGTCGCAGGCGCTTATATGGACAGCCGTGTTTCGAAGATTCATATAAAAAAAATGTCCAAAAAGATAAATGTAGATTACTCCCGGCTGGAAAAAACCGACTTTAGCTCTTTTAACGATTTTTTCACCCGCAGGATAAAGCCGGAGTTCCGTCCCATTGATGACAATAAAAACGCCTTTATTTCCCCCGCCGATTCAAAGTTGACGGTCTATGATATAAACGGGGACAGCGAGTTTCCCATAAAGGGTTCTTACTATTCCGTTGCAGACCTTTTGGGCGGGGATAAAAAGAAGGCGGAAGAGTTTGCCGAGGGTGTTTGTCTAATCTTTCGGTTGGCGGTGGATGACTACCACAGGTATTGTTATGTCGACCAAGGCACCAAGGGGGAAAACATCTTTATCAAAGGGGTCTTACATACTGTTCAACCCATTGCGCTAAAAAACTACAATATATATAAACAAAATAGTCGGGAATATACAATACTAAAAACCGAAAACTTCGGGAATATAGCACAGGTTGAGATAGGAGCCATGATGGTGGGCAGAATCAAAAATCTCCATGGACCCTGTAGCTTCCAAAAGGGGCAGGAGAAGGGGATGTTTGAGTTTGGAGGTTCTACCATTGTCCTGTTGGTAAAAAAAGGTGTTTTGAAGATAGATGAGGATATACTTATTAATTCCGAAGATAATGTTGAAACTGTTGTGAAAATGGGGGAGAAAATAGGGATAAAAACTTCCTAAGCAGCCCTTGATTTCAATTTACCTTTAGTATAAAGAGAATGTTTACAATTTTAGGTTGAATATCCATCGTCGTTTCAATAATATAGTTAGAGTTATCAACCTATTATAGAAAGGGAGTGTTAATCACATGAGAATGGTATATGCTGACAATGCAGCTACAACAAAGATGAGCCAAAGCGCCAAAGATGCTTTGCTTGAAAACATAGATAATTATGGGAACCCTTCTTCCATGCACACTCCCGGTGTACAAGCAGCAAAACTGTTGGAGGGCGCTCGGGATATAATCGCCGAAGCTTTGGGATGTGAATCCCGAGAGGTATATTTCACCTCCGGCGGCACCGAAAGCGATAATTGGGCAATCAAAGGCGCAGCCTACAGTATGAAAAAAAAGAACAAAAACCATATTATATCCACGGTGTTTGAACATCATGCTGTTTTGCACACTCTGCAATCCTTAGAAAAAGAAGGTTTTGACGTTACTTATCTTAAAGTAAATGATAAAGGATATATTGATGCCCGCCAGGTTCAGGACGCCATAACCGAAAACACCGGACTTGTAACGGTTATGTATGCCAACAACGAAATCGGCACTATTCTACCTATTAAAGAAATCGGTGAGATTTGCCGTAAAAACAAAATTATATTCCATACCGATGCAGTCCAAGCGGTGGGAAACATACCGGTTAATGTAGTTGATGAAAACATAGACCTCCTGTCCTTATCTGCCCACAAGTTCCATGGACCTAAAGGGATAGGCGCCCTGTATATCAGGAAAGGGGTTGTTATCCCCAATCTGTTGGATGGAGGCGGTCAAGAAAGAGGCAAAAGAGGAGGTACCGAGAACTCCGCAGCCGCTTTTTCTATGGCTGTTGCTTTGCAAGAGTCAATTAAAGACATGCAAGCCAAAAACAAGAGATTGTCCGCGCTCAGAGACAGGCTTATCGAAGGGTTATTAAAGATAGAAAAGACCCATCTAAACGGAGGTGTCACTCCAAGGTTGCCTGGGAATGTATCTGTTTGTTTTGAAGGAGTGGAGGGCGAATCCTTGTTGTTATCTCTGGACTTGCAGGGTATCAACGCATCCAGCGGGTCTGCCTGCACTTCCGGGTCCTTGGACCCCAGCCATGTTTTGTTGGCGTTGGGGCTTACCCATGAGGTTGCCCACGGCTCTTTGCGGTTGTCTCTTGGCAGATATAACAATGAAGAAGATGTGGATTATATATTGGAAGTTATCCCCGGGGTGGTGGATCGTCTGAGAGACATGTCCCCTCTTTGGGAATCTATAAAGCTAAATGAGAGGTGAGATATAATGGCATATAGCGATCTTGTAATGGAACATTTCAAAAACCCCAGAAACGTAGGTAAGCTTGCCGACGCCGACGGTGTCGGCGAAGTTGGTAACGCAAAGTGCGGGGATATAATGAAAATGTATATAAAGGTAAAGGATAATATTATTACCGATATAAAGTTTAATACCTATGGTTGTGCTTCTGCCATAGCGACCAGTTCTATTGCCACCGAGATGATAAAAGGGATGACCTTGGATGAAGCTTTGAAACTAACCAACAAAGCGGTTGTAGAAGCGTTGCACGGTCTACCTCCCGTAAAGGTCCACTGTTCGGTACTGGCGGAAGAAGCGGTAAAAGCCGCCATAGCCGATTATTATAAAAGACAGGGCATCGATAAGGTGGTAGAGATACCCGAGAGCGAACTCGCTTGTTGCGGTAGACAGGAATAAGTAATCACAATCGAGTAGAGGCTAACCGCTAAGGCTTCGCCCCTCTCACACCACCGTGCGTA
>CAZFVM010000055.1:0-8884 GCA_964522305.1 uncultured Oscillospiraceae bacterium | reverse complement strand
TCTTGGAAGACAAATAAACAGTATCAACATTATCGAGTATAGACCGATTATTCAGAATATCAGCCGGGCTTCCGTAATTAATTGACACTTTCGAATCTTTTTTATATAATTAGATAGATTAAATAAAACCTAACAAAGGAAGTATTATGGATTACACGAAGTTGGCTGATTTGCTTTTTGAAGATATCAAAACAACCCCGGATTACTACGAGGGTCTATATCCCGCTCGGAGTTTACCCGAGGGGGCAAAAGTTACTCGGTTCGCCCCAAGTCCCACCGGATTTGTTCATTTCGGCGGCTTGTTCCCCGTATTAATCAATTTGTTTTTGGCTCGTCAAAGCAATGGAGTCTTTTATTTGCGGATAGAAGATACCGATCTCAAGAGAGAGGTTAAAGGAGCAGAAGCAGATATAATAAAGGTGTTTTCTGATTTTGGAATTGACTTTGATGAGAGTTTAGTCAATCCCGGTGAGTATGGTCCATACCGACAAAGTGACAGAAAGCTTATATATCAGACATACGCAAAGGAATTGGTAGCAAAAGGACAAGCGTACCCTTGCTTTTGCACCCCCGAAGAGTTAAACGAGATTAGACAAAAGCAAGAAGACAAGAAAGTCATACCCGGATATTATGGCGAATATACAAGATGCAAAGACCTTTCTTACGCTCAGATAGAGGACAAGATATCAATGGGTTTGCCCTATGTATTGAGGTTAAACTCAAAAGGCTCTCAAGATAATAAGATAAAGTTTACCGATCTTGTAAAAGGTACAGTTGAGATAACCGAAAACTTTATCGATCATGTTTTATTAAAGAGCGATGGATTGCCAACATATCATATGGCACATGCGGTTGACGACCATTTGATGAAGACAACCCATGTAGTAAGAGGAGAAGAGTGGCTCTCGTCTTTGCCTTATCACATCGAGTTGTTTAGAGCATTTGGATTCAAGTTGCCAAAATATCTGCATATTGCTCAGCTTATGCGGTTGGAAGGAAATGCTCGCAAAAAACTTTCAAAAAGAGATAAAGGAGCAGGCTTGGCATCCTATATTTCAGACGGATATCCTGTACAAGCGGTTTTGGAATATGTTATGACCTTGCTTAATTCCAACTTCGAAGATTGGCGGGTAGCCAATCCCGATAAGGACTTTTACGATTTCCCCTTCTCGACCAAGAAGTTAAGTTCTTCCGGTTCGCTTTTTGATTTGCAAAAGCTTGCAGATATAAGCAAAAATGTAGTTTCCGTCCTGACCGCCGAACAAGTTTATAATAACGTATTGGATTGGAGTCGCTCAAACGACCCGTCCTTCTTTGACAAATTAAAGTCTAACAGAGACTATACCATATACATCCTTTCTATAGGAAGGGGAGGGAAGAAACCAAGAAAAGACTTTGGGCTTTGGAGCGAGGTCAAGCCTTTTATCAGCTTTTTCTTCGACGAATATTTTGAAGTCCTCGAGGATTTACCGGAGGGTTTTGCCAAGGCTGATGTTAAGGATTTGTTGGCGGACTACGCAGCAGAGTATGACTATTTTGATGATAAGGATGCTTGGTTTGACAGGATAAAGACTCTGGCAGAAAAACAAGGATTCTGTCCCAATGTCAAAGAATATAGGCAAGACCCCTCAAGTTGGAAGGGACATGTGGGAGATTACACTACGTTTATAAGATTAGCAGTTACAGGCAAGCAAAACTCCCCGGATTTGTATACTGTAATGCAAATATTGGGCGAGGAAAAATCAAAGGCACGGATTACTGCATATGCAGAGAGCCTGTAGTCTGTCTTTTATTTGCTGAAGCAAATCCTTAAAAACACACTGTAACAGGACATCGATTAATTATGGTGTCCTGTTTTTTGCAAAAGTCAAAAAACAACCAAAAAATAGGAGACTAAAATTTTTATACCTGTTACAAGCAAAATCACCATAACCGGTTTTGCTATAAAAGGCTATTGACAAACCCGATGAAATAATATAAAATTACTGTAGTTTCTCGAGTCTTATCCGTACTTACGGGAAGGGAAAAGAACTGTGACCATTCATTCAAGGTTGTTGCTGTTTGTATTTATGCGCAACTTCCGGAAGGATTAAAGGCCATACGGACAGCCGGGTCAACTGCCGAACAGCAGCAAAGCGCTGCATTATTGATTGAGTTAAAAGCTCAACTTTTATAAGTTGGTTACTTTATAACCGTGTGTAAAGTTACACAACACTTGTGAAACGGTCAATAAGAGTGGTATGTTCTTACCGTTACGAGACAAAGGATTTGTTTTGTAATTAATAGACTCTGAGGTCTGCATAATTGCCGCATGGTTATTATCTGTCGGTTTTATGACTATTACTTCAGCATACACCTACCCGAGTGTTGTTTACACTCGGGTTTTTTCATTTAGTAAGGAGAGGTGATACTATGGCTGATAACAAGATAAAGCTTTACGGATTCAATAACTTAACCAAGACTTTAAGCTTTAATATTTATGATGTTTGTTATGCAAAAACAAAGAGAGACCAAAAGGAATATATAGAATATATAGACGAACAATACAACTCGGAACGACTGACAAATATATTGTTGAAGGTCACCGATATGATTGGCGCAACTGTTCTCAACATATCCAAACAAGATTATGATCCTCAAGGTGCCAGTGTAACTTTGTTGGTAGCAGAAGGCGACTTTTTACCTTCGAAGAGCGGGGAAACCATAGTTTCGCATTTGGACAAAAGCCATGTTACGGTTCACACCTATCCGGAGTTTCATCCGGACAATTCCATAGCTACTTTTAGAGTCGATATCGATGTGGCGACCTGCGGCGAGATAACTCCGCTACATGCGTTAAACTTTCTTATTGCCAGTTTTGACTCGGATATTATCACTTTAGACTACAAAGTAAGGGGATTTACCAGGGATATAGATGGCAAAAAGCTTTATATCGATCACAAAATTACATCGATACAAGACTATATCCATGAGGAAACTCTGACAAAATACGATTCAATTGATGTAAATGTCTATCAATCAAACATTTTCCACACAAAGATGATGATAAAAGATATTGTTTTGCAAAACTACTTATTTAATACCGAAGAAGATGATCTTTCGCACAACACCAGGATTAGTATTATCAATGCTTTGCAAAAAGAAATGAAAGAAATATTTAGTGGGAAAAATATATACTGAGGTAACTATGATCAAAGCCAAAAATCAAGAAAAAGCACCAATTTTTGAGGCTCTTAATGAGCTGACAAAAATGCGTTTGGTTCCCTTTGATGTTCCCGGACACAAAAGAGGCAGGGGTAATCGACCTTTAACCGAGTTCTTGGGAGAAAAGTGCTTACGGGTTGATGTTAACGCTATGAAGCACTTGGACAACCTTGTTCATCCAATTTCTGTTATAAGAGAAGCAGAAGAGCTGGTGGCTGACGCTTTTGGCGCTGCCTATGGATTTTTTATGGTTGGGGGCACTACTTCTGCGGTTCAAGCGATGATTTTGTCCCTTTGCACCAAAGGAGATAAGATAATCCTGCCTCGAAACGTCCATAGAAGTGTAATCAACGCTTTGATTCTTAGTGGTGCTGTTCCTGTTTATGTAAACCCTCATACCGACAAGCAGGTAGGCATAGCTTTAGGGATGTCGTTAGATGAAATTAAGACAACTATACTGGCAAACAAAGACGCCAAAGCTATTTTGATAAACAACCCTACCTATTATGGTGTGTGTTCCAATTTAAAAGAAATAACAGAGTTTGCCCATGCCAACGATATAAAAGTAATAGTAGACGAAGCCCACGGTACTCATTTTTACTTTGGCGAAAATCTCCCCATGTCTGCTATGGCTGCAGGCGCAGACATGGCAGCTGTAAGCATGCATAAATCCGGAGGTTCATTGACCCAAAGTTCTTTTTTGCTTTGTGGCAAAGATATCAACGCCAACTATGTGAGGCAGGTTATAAACCTCACACAGACTACAAGTGGTTCTTATCTTTTGCTAAGTAGTCTCGATTTATCCCGCCAAAACCTGGCGCTTAACGGGAAAGAAATATTCAAAAAAGTAAGCAGCATGTCTGAATACGCAAGGGACGAGATTAACCAAATCGGAGATTATTATGCTTTTTCAAAAGAGCTAATCAATGGCGACACAGTTTATGATTACGATATCACCAAACTGTCCGTAAATACTATGAACATCGGGCTCGCCGGTATCGAAGTTTATGACATCCTCAGGGATGAATATGATATTCAGACAGAGTTTGGAGATATAGGGAATTTTCTTGCATATATATCTATAGGTGATCGCATTAGTGATATTGAGAGACTGGTAGGAGCTTTATCCGAGATAAGACGCCTTTACAAGAAGGACAAGGCAGGGATGTTAGACTATGAATATATTAGCCCTAAGGTTGTTCTCACTCCTCAAAAAGCTTTTTATTCTGCCAAAACATCCATACCTCTCAAAGAAGCCCAAGGTAGAATTTGCACCGAGTTTGTTATGAGCTATCCTCCCGGGATACCGATTTTGGCGCCGGGAGAAGAGATTACCCGTGAAATAATTGAGTATATTCTATATTCAAAGGATAAGGGCTGTATGATGACCGGGACCGAGGACATGAGCATTGAGATGATAAATGTATTGGAGGTTTAGGGAATGAATTTTTGGTATTCTGAGATGCATTCTAAGAATGCAAAGTTCGATATTCGTGTTGATAAGCATATTTATTCCGCACAGACCGAATTCCAAAGAATAGACATCTTTGAGTCGCCTGAGTTCGGCAGGTTTTTGGTGATAGACGGCTTTATTATGTTAACCGAAAAAGACGAATTTATTTATCATGAGATGATTACTCATGTTCCTATGGCTGTACATCCGAACCCACGAGATGTCTTGGTTATTGGAGCCGGCGATGGTGGTGTCATAAGGGAACTTACTAGATATAACAGTGTCAAGCGCATTGATTTGGTTGAGATTGATGCCGTAGTAATAGAAGCATGTAAAGAATACCTGCCACAAACAGCTTGTTGCCTTGATGACCCAAGGGTAAATATTTATATTCAGGATGGCATGAAGTTTATTCGAAAATGCATTAATATGTATGATATTATAATAGTGGATTCCACTGATCCCTTTGGTCCCGGTGAAGGTCTTTTTACCAAGGAGTTTTACGGTAATTGTTATAAGGCGCTAAAGGATGACGGAATAATGGTTAATCAACACGAAAGTGCTTTTTACGAGAACGATGCTTTGGCAATGCAAAGAGCCCACAAGCGGGTGATACAATCTTTTAATATCAGCAGGGTATATCAAGCGCATATTCCGACTTATCCCTCGGGCCACTGGTTATTCGGATTTGCATCAAAAAAATATATGCCTGTTGCCGATTTAAGGGCAAAAGAATGGAAAGAACTCGGGATAAAAACCCGATATTATAATACAAACCTTCACAAAGGTGCATTTTATCTGCCAAACTACGTAGAGGAGCTTTTGCGTGATGTTGAAGCGTCAGTATGATAACTTTTTAGAATGTGATTCAAGCTATAATGAAGCAGACATTGTTATAGTGGGGGTACCTTTCGATTCTACAACCTCCTATCGCCCCGGAGCTCGTTTTGCTCCTAAGTCTGTTAGAGCTGAGTCATATGGAATCGAGTCTTTTAGTCCATATCAAAACAAGGACTTACTCGACTGCAAAATAATGGACAGCGGAGATTTGGAAATACCGATAGGGAGCACCGAGTTGACTCTGGACTTAGTTTATAAGAATGTAACACAGTTACTAAAGGACAAAAAGACTCCGGCGCTCATTGGCGGAGAGCACTTAATAACTTTGGGTGCCATAAGGGCTATGAAAGAGTTTTATCCGGATTTGGCAGTGGTGCAGTTTGACGCCCACTGTGATTTGAGAGAAGACTATCTCGGAGTTGAGTTATCCCATGCCACTGTTATGAGGCATATTCATAGTTTAATAGGAGATAATAATCTCTATCAATTGGGAATTAGATCGGGGGACAGGTCCGAGTTTGAATACTCAACCGGCCGTACAATCATGGGACGATTTGATCTTAATATTCTGCCCGAGACTATTCGGTCGTTAAAGGGAAAACCGGTTTATTTCACCCTTGATTTGGATGTATTAGACCCGGGTGTTTTCCCCGGTACCGGGACCCCCGAGCCCGGCGGCATCAGCTTTAAGGAGCTCTTAGACGGAGTACTTTCTCTAACTGAGCTTAACATAGTTGGTTTTGATATTACTGAGTTGGCACCCTATCTTGACAGTAGCGGAGCATCAACTATAGTCGCATGCAAAATATTAAGAGAGCTAATGCTCTTGGTTTCAAAATAAGGAGGAACAAAATGTCAAAGGCGTTAATTATAGGATGTGGTGGAGTTGCAGGGGTAACTATACACAAATGTTGTCAAAACAGCGAAGTATTTAGCGAGATAATGATTGCATCTCGCACAAAGAGCAAATGCGATGCTATTAAGGAAAAATTACAAGACACGACAAAAACAATTATACATACCGCCCAAGTAGATGCAGACAATACAGAAGAACTAATAGAGTTAATCCGTTCTTTTTCTCCTGAGATTGTCATAAACTTGGCATTGCCTTACCAAGACTTGACCATTATGGATGCTTGTTTGGCAACCGGAGTCCACTATCTTGATACTGCAAACTACGAACCGAGGGACACGGCGAAATTCGAATACAAATGGCAATGGGATTATAAAGAGCGTTTTGAAAAAGCCGGAATAACCGCTATTTTAGGTTGTGGATTTGATCCAGGGGTCACCGGAGTTTTTTCCGCATATGCCGCAAAGCACCATTTTGATGAAATTAACTATATCGATATATTAGACGCCAACGGCGGTGATCATGGATATCCTTTTGCCACCAACTTCAACCCGGAGATAAATATCAGAGAAGTATCTGCCAACGGCAGGTACTGGAAAGAAGGGGAGTGGATAGAGACTCGCCCTATGGAAATAAAAAGAGTATATGATTTCGCCGAGATAGGCGAAAAAGACATGTATCTTTTGTATCACGAAGAGTTGGAATCTTTGGCAAAAAACATAAAAGGTATTAAGCGCATAAGGTTTTTCATGACCTTCGGACAAAGCTACCTTACCCATTTAAACTGCCTTGTGAATGTTGGCATGACCTCGATAGAGCCAATTATGTATGAGGGCAGGGAAATAGTTCCTCTACAGTTTTTAAAGGCTGTTCTGCCGGACCCTGCATCTCTGGGTCCTCGTACCAAAGGGAAGACAAATATTGGATGTATCTTTACCGGCAAAAAAGACGGAGAAACTAAGCACTATTATTTGTATAACATATGTGATCACCAAGAAAGTTACAGAGAAGTAGGTTCACAAGCAATTTCTTATACTACAGGAGTGCCGGCTATGATAGGCGCTATGTTATTACTTAAAGGTGTTTGGAAGAAACCCGGAGTTTATAATGTAGAAGAGTTTGACCCTGATCCCTTTATGGATGGGTTAAACGAATGGGGATTACCTTGGAGAGAAGAACATAATCCTGTTTTGGTTGACTAATGTTATTTTGTATGTTTGAGCAGCCACAAGCATATCCAGGCGGAGGAAATTAATGACACAAAACAATGATTTTGATCTATATATGTCGGAGACTCCATATATATATGTCGATGAACAGTTGCTGATAAACAACTTAGAAATATTAAAGATGGTCAAAGAGAGATCGGGATGCAAGATTTTGCTTGCACAAAAAGCTTTTTCCATGTTCTCCCTTTATCCGTTGCTCGGAAAATACCTTGACGGAACCACCGCTTCCGGGCTTTTTGAAGCAAAGCTCGGGTATGAAAAAATGGGGGGAGAAACCCATGTTTTTTCAACTGCTTACAAAGAGGCTGAACTCAAGGAGCTCCTCGGTTTTTGTGATTATGTTATTTTTAATTCCTTCGAACAGTGGGACAAATATCGAGATTTAGCTACAAAAACAGACAAGAGGTTCGGTATCAGGATTAATCCCGAGGTGTCTACCCAAGAGCATGCTATCTATGACCCGAGCGCTTTTGGTTCCAGATTAGGAGTACCCATAAAGAACTTCAGACCTGATCTTTTGGACAAAATCAGCGGATTACATTTTCACACCTTATGTGAGCAAAACTCCGATGCTCTTGCTTTGACAGTAGAGGGTGTCGAAGCGAAATTTGGTGAGTATCTTTACCAAATGGAGTGGATTAATCTGGGCGGTGGTCATCATATCACCAGGTCTGACTATGATATCGATACTCTTGTATCAATAATCCAACACCTCAGCAGTAAATATAACCTAAAGGTCTATTTAGAACCCGGGGAAGCGGTGGTACTCAACACCGGCTTTTTGGTTTCTACAGTTATGGACTTTGTTGATAACGGAGTGGTAAACGCAATCTTGGACACTAGTGCGGCTTGCCATATGCCTGATGTCTTGGAGATGCCATATAGACCACCTGTTTTAGGGAGCGGAAAGCCAATGGTTAAAGAGCACACCTACAGGTTTGGCGGACCTACCTGCCTTGCAGGGGATATAATAGGGGATTACTCCTTTGACAAACCTTTGTCAATAGGTGACAGGGTTGTCTTTTGTGACATGGCGCATTATACGATGGTCAAAAGCAATATGTTTAACGGAGTTAATCTTCCGGCTATAATGTTAAAAAGAAAAGACGGCAGCATAGAAGAAATCAAGTCCTTTGGGTACTCCGACTATATCAGCCGACTCTCATAACTTGAATTTAAAATTAAAATCAAAAAAAAGATTTTTTCGACATATCTTAAAGTCCTGATTTTCAAAAGAAAGTTGGGACTTTTTTCAAAAACAAAACAACACAATCCAAATAGGTAATATTGGAATTGTTAAATGGT
>CAZFVM010000054.1:0-8962 GCA_964522305.1 uncultured Oscillospiraceae bacterium | reverse complement strand
GACAAACAAGGTGTAATAAGGTATAATAAAAAAACCTTTTTTAATCAAAAACAGGAGGTAAAGAGGGTGACCGGTGCTTTCAAGAACTTTTTCATTACCTTTGTTGTTTCATTAATAGCTTTCGGGTTATTGGGATGGTTTGTTATCTATCCTGCGTTGACCCAGTTGTCCGACCCTCCTGAGCCGGAATCCTCATACACCGAGAGCGATTTCGAGATCTCGGATTCCGACCCTGACGACCCGGATACCACCAAGCCGGACAAGAAAATTCTCACTGCTGTTTTGGTCGGTAAGGCAAAGGACGGTTTTCCCGCAAGTGTTATCTATCTTAGGATAAACGAGCTCACCCAGACCTTTTCGTACAGCTACTTACCTTTAGAGCTCATGGCGGGCAACGATATCGGAGTAGACACTCCTATCAAAACGCTGTTTTATCAATCCTCCGGGGACACAGTAATCAAGAAGATTTCCGTACTCACGGGTATAAAGCCGGATTTTTATATCTTTATGGGAGCATCAGAGCTTAAGTCTTTGGTTGCCCAAATGAAGGACCCTTATCTGGATATTACTCGGGAGATTAGATATATCAACCCGATTTATGCAAAAGAGTACAAAGACACCCCGGAACACGAAATCCCCGAGGACGCCTATATCGTCATCAACCCCGGTCGCAACACCTTAGACCCGGAGATGATAGACTGGCTTATGGATTACAACCCCAACTTCGACGGGTCAGAGTACCACATTATCGCAAAACAATTATACGAATCACTGTTCATCCAGTTTTTCACAAACTCCGGGACAAAGAATAAGACAGCTCCCTACAAGTTATGGAACGACTTTAAGAACAACACCAACATATTGCTAACCGACATCGATGAATATATCGATATACTTTTTACCTATGACAGTTATAGGCTAAAGCATATATCCTATCCCAGTGATTGGACAAGGGCAATAACTGCGTACAAAGACTGACAATATATCAAAGTAACATAAAGGAATAAATATGAAGACAGAGACAAAATGCATTCACGGCGGATACGTGCCAAAGGACGGAGAGCCTTTAGCCCTGCCTATTTATCAGAGCACCACCTATGTTTATGACTCCACCGAGCACATAGGCAAGCTGTTTGATTTGGCGGCAGAAGGGCATATGTATTCCAGGATTTCCAACCCCACGGTTTCCTGTGTCGAAAAGAAGATCGCAGAACTCGACGGCGGAGTCGGTGCAATCTGTACCGTTTCCGGTCAATCGGCGGTGTTTTTATCCCTTTTTAATGTTCTGGGCTCCGGGGATCACTTTATAACCTCTTCAGAGATTTATGGAGGCACCGTCAACCTCTTTGCCATTACTATGAAAAAGTTAGGGATTGACTGCACTTTTATAAGCCAGGACTCCACCGAAGAAGAGATCCAGGCAGCGTTCAGACCCAACACAAAGGCATTGTTTGGAGAGACTTTGGCAAACCCCGCAATAAGCGTCTTAGATATCGAGAAATTTGCAAGGGTTGCTCACAAAAACGGGGTTCCCTTGATTATAGACAATACTTTTCCCACCCCCATTTTATGCAAGCCCATAGAGTATGGGGCAGACATTGTAGTTTATTCCACCACCAAGTATATGGACGGTCACGGAATCCAGGTGGGAGGAGCAATTGTAGACAGCGGTAAGTTCGATTGGACAAACGGCAAATTCCCGGAGTTTACCACCCCGGATAAGTCCTATCACGGGTTAGTGTTTACAGAAGCCTTCGGGGACTCTGCATATATTATCAAGGCAAGAACCCAGCTGGTCAGGGATTTGGGAGTATGTGCTCCTGCAACGCTTGCTTTTTATCTCGATCTCGGTCTCCAAACCTTGCATCTGAGAATGGAGCGTCATTCCGAAAACGCTCTGAAGGTAGCAGAATATTTGGAGGCTTCATCAAAGATCGAAAGCGTCAATTACCCCGGACTAAAGAGCAATAAGTATTATGACCTTGCTCGGAAGTATCTAACCGACGGCCGCTGTGCAGGTGTGGTTTCTTTTACCGTTAAGGGGGGCAAGCAGGCAGCCATCAAGGTTATGGATAACCTTGCGTTAAGTAAGAAGGTAGTGCATGTGGCAACAGTGCAAACCTGTGTGCTCCATCCCGCTACCGCCACCCACCGCCAGTTAGACGACGAGCAATTGGTTGCCGCCGGTATTAACCCGGGTCTTATACGACTTTCGGTGGGTATAGAAAACATCGACGATATTATAGCGGACTTAGACCACGCGTTATCCTTCATCTAACCCTGATTTGTAGTTACAATGTAATTAGTATTGCTGGTTGTCTTCAGATACAAAATATGATAGAATATTTACATAATACAAAACGGAGGTATATTGTATGGCTCATGTGATTGATAGAGACGAATGCATTGGGTGCGGTGCTTGTGAGGCAGAATGCCCGACCGAAGCAATAAGTGTTACGGAAGACGGAAAATATACAATCGATGCACAGTTATGCACCGATTGCGGCGCTTGTGTAAGCGTTTGCCCCGTTGATGCCATATCCTATTAGCTGACAATCGAAAGTGGCACCCATATATAATGCTGCAAGCATTAATGTGGGTGCTTTATCTTACACAAATATCCCTTTAACAAAACAAAAAAATGAAACAAACGAAAGTCAACCGAAACCTTATACTAAAAGAGCCGAAGGGCGGGATCTATTATGGTACCGATGCACTTTTGCTCGCTCATTTTATCGGAGTATTTAATAAAGGTGTCGGGGTGGATTTGGGTACGGGCAGCGGAATAATCCCGTTACTGTTGCTTAGCAGCGGGAGCTCTGCCCGGATAACCGGGATAGAGATTCAGAAAGAATATGTTGACATCGCCAACCACAATTCCAAGACCAACGGGTTTGAGGACAAGTTTGTTGCCATACACGGAGACCTACGGGAGATAAAGACCATACTTCTGTCAGGTGGAGCAGATGTTGTTTTTTCCAATCCGCCATATCTAAAGACAAATGTCGGCAAGCGGTGTATCACAGACCAAAAGAACATAGCCTTTCATGAAGTGATGTGTACCATAGAGGATGTTTGTTTTGCCGCAGCTTGGGGACTAAAGAGCGGAGGTTATTTCTATGTGATTTACCGTCCGGAGCGTTTGACAAGTTTGATTTGCGCACTGAAGGCAAACAACTTAGAACCAAAAAAGATGCAGTTTGTTACTCCATCAATAGACAAAAGACCTTCTTTGGTCTTGATACAGGCTAAGAAAGACGCCAAAGAAGGCTTGACGATATGCAACAATCTATATATATATTCAGATAAGAGCCACACAGAATATAGTCCGCAGATGAAGAAGATTTACAAGGAGTTTGAGTGAAGGTTTTATGAAAAACCGCTTTATAGCTTTGTTTTTAATAATCACCCTGTTACTTCCACTTATGTTTATATCGGTGGAGGCGAAGCTCGACGCCCAAAACCCCTTTGATTATTATGACGAAATCCGTGTTCAATCTTTAGCCGAAGCAGTGGGGGACACCCCCTTTGATCCCCGCGAAAGGAGAGCTTATTCGTCAACGGAGCCCGGCTTTTCGGTAACAGGTAACTATATAGTCAAGTTCAAAGCCGATGTGACTGTGCAGCGGGTTTATGATATAGTCTCAAAGTTTGAGTTCACTCTGCTGGCAGACAGTTCCCTTTCCTTGTTTTCGATTAATATCCAAGACAAAGACGCTTTTTTACAAGACTACAGCGAGGATATTGAGTATATAGAAGCAACGGTTTTTCGAAGTGTGGCGACATTATTCGACGACCCCTTTTTGGCCGACTCCTGGGAATACCAAGAGACAGACATATTCACCGCATGGGAATATACCACAGGTATCGAGTCTGTAATGGTTGCGGTTTTGGATACCGGGATTGACAGAAGACACACGGATTTTCAAGGCTCTGTTATACTTCCGGGGTACGATGTTATCAGAGGCAAAACCGGCGTTAACACCGATACCAACGGACACGGTACTAAAGTTTCGGGCTTGATTTCCGCCACGGCAAACAACGGGTTTGGCTCGGCGGGGGTGAGCCCCCACGCTTCTCTGTTACCCATTCGGGTGACAGACAGGGATACCGTTATATCCTCGGCAAACCTGGTTTCCGGTATATATTTTGCAGTTTCTGCGGGAGCAAAGATAATCAACATGTCCTTAGGGGGATACTCCAGCTCGGTGGCAGAAGAAGACGCCATAAACTATGCAATCAGCAAAGGATGTATATTGATAGCCTCCTCCGGTAACGACGGCGCCTATGAATATGGCGGAGATAATATGTATCCCGCATCCTATGAAGGGGTTATAAGTGTCGGCTCGGTGGACGAAGAAGGAAAGGTCAGCGCATTCTCTCAACACAATAACAAGGTTAGTGTGGTCGCTCCCGGAGAGCAGATACCGGTTATGGTATATGAGGCAGGTATAAGCGAATATAGATATGAAAAGGGTACCTCTTTTTCCGCTGCCATTGTATCGGGAATCGCTGTTTTGGCAGTATCTTATTTAGATTCTTCCGTACCTTTTGGGAGCGGCGAGTTTTACTCCTTAATAAAGACTACCGGTAAGCAAAAACGGGACAATTATTACGGTCACGGTATAATAAATGCTGCCGAAATATTGCAAAAAACAAACCTTCCCATAATAACCGGGGTTTATGACGGCGAAACCTATTACGAAAGCGTTGTTATCGGCTATAATCGAGGAGTGGCATATTTAGACGGTGAGAGAATCCACGGAGGCAAAGAGGTAGTATACGAGCATGGCCGCCATGTGTTGGAGATAGAATATGGCAACTACCATAAGACTATAACCTTCAACTTAGACAACAAACCGCTTACTTATAAGTATAACGAAAACCCCGATTACGCCACTTTTACTTTTGACAGGGGCAGGGCAACATTAGACGGCTTTCCCTACTCATCGGGTCAGCGCATAACGGATTCCGGAGAGCATATCTTTGAGTTAACCGGGGAATTTTCCGGTACTGTGACTAAGACCATAAGACTCAGTTACGAGATTCCGGAAGTGTTTGGGGTTGAGGACGGCGGGCTTTATAACACCGCTGTGGCAATCAAGGTAGTCGGTGAAGGGACCGCTCTCATGGACGGTAAGCCCTTTGAAGGCAAAACCGTGGAAGGAAGAAAGGGCGAACACACCCTTACGGTTTACAACGGGACAAAGAGCCAATCCCGCACATATAATTTTGTTATTGCCAACGACAACGCAGAAGAAACAACTACGGATTTAGCAGACCCCAAGGTTGTTTTTGATTCGGACTATGGGTATTTTGCGTTATATTCCGAGTCTCTATCGGGGCTGAGAGTATATGATGTCAGCGAGCCGGGAAAATTCAAGAGATTTCTAAACATCGGCAAGGTAAAGGGCTTTGGGTTTTATTCAGACAAGCTTGTAATATTCCATTCGGACAAAATAACCGTGCTAAACCGAAACAGGATGTTAGAGTCCTCCGCCCATATAGACAAAATCATAGAGCCGGGTCAGACAATATCCGATTTCGCCCTAAAGGATTCGGTTATATATTATAGTCACGGGCAGGATTTGTATAAGCGGGGGCTTGGCGACCCCGAGTCAATCGAGGTGTTTAAGGCAGACTTTGACATAAACAGAATTGTTTTGGGCAAGGATAACTCTCTTTATTTATTCAACACCACCAAAAACATCAAGGAAGCCGGAGTTTATAAAGAAGACACGGGGGAGGTATTTTATATCGATATTCCCGTTTCTGCATTTGGCAAGAAGATAATATACGGCGACGGGATGTTTATGATAGGCAATGTTGTTATCCATGAAGACACCTTTCAGGTGATAAGCGAAAACAGTATTCAAAACCCCCTGGCCATAAGAGAAGGATATCTAATCTCCGACACATACATAATAGATATCGGCACTAACCGACACATGGCAGCTTTTCCGGGCAAGGTCAGCGATTTTTATCTTGCAGCCGACAACACGGTTTATATATTTTATTCGGACAAAAGATTAGTAACAAAGCATAATACAAGCAATCCCTTTTTGGATCTTTCCCCTTCGGCATTTATGGCAGCTCCCTGCACAGAAATTTTGGTCGGTTCTCCGCTCCGACAATCGGAGTACACATCATTCTCGGTTACCGTCTTGGGTAAAGAGATTAGCGATTTGGTTTTTTATAACGGCAGAGCTTATGCTTTGTGCAAAGATGAGCCTGCTTTGTATATTTTGGACTTAGTGTCCCTATCCTTGATTGACAGAGTGGATTTGCGCTTTATCCCCAAAGAAATAGAGATATTTAACGACAGGCTTTATGTCAGTTTCAAGCAATTTCCCTATCTATATACCGCCGGGGTGACCTTAGCGGATTTTGGAGTTTATTTGAAGCTGGATTTTCCTTTGGCGGGATTTAGCATAAGCGGCAACAAATTGGCTACCCTGCGAGAGGGAAGGGTGTACTTACTTAACATAGATACCCTCGTAGGCGAGCACACCTCAATTGTCGGCACCGGGGTAGCAATACATGAGAACAACCTTTATATAGCTTCCGGTTCCGGGGTTACCTCCTACGGTATCGACACATTGGCACAAGGGATAAGCTTTAATGTGGGGGAGACTGTTACAAAGTTTGATATAAGTAATAACTATTTGTTTTCGGGCAACAGGCTGCTTGATTTACAGACCGGGGACACAGTCCATCAGTCCGACTCTCGGATAACAGCAACTAACGGCAACACACTAATAACCAAAAAGGGTGTTTTTGACATTGCTGCAAGTAAGTATATCAGCAGTTTTCCAACCGACGGGACATACTTCCATCTGGATTATGACTTTAATTATTATATAGCAAACAAGACAAGAATCGTTCGGGTACACAACCCTTCAAAGGCTGACCTTACAACCTCCCCGGTCATCTTCGGGGTTGAAGAAGGTAGGGTTTATACCGACGGAATCACCATAGACTTCCCGGTCGGCATCGGTTTTATCGATGGGGATAAGGTGGTATCCGGCAGCCCTTATTACGGTGGCGGAGACCATGTTTTCACCCTTGTTTTGCCCTGCAACATCAAAAGCGAGATTTCTTTTAGTGTGGCACCACCTTTGGAAGGTCTGGAGATAATCGGGGGAAACAGGTCGATAAATGTTGGGGAATCAATAAACTTGGGGTTGAGGTTTTTGCCTTTGGGGACCGCTTCTGCCGAGGTAGTGTTCGAAACCCGAGATATCGAAATCATAACCCTCAACCAAAACGGAACAATTACAGGGTTAAAGCCGGGGATAGCCAAGGTCACGGTCTATACTCTGTTTGAGGATTTCTCTGCCGAGTGCGTAATCACGGTAGACGAAAACCTCTTAAGGCTAAACCCGTCCTCCGGCTACAAGTTGGACAGGAACAACGGGCTGATATCAGGGATTGCAGCGGGTACAGACACCCAAGAGATAAAAGATGCGGTAACTTCCGAAGGCACAGTTATAATAACGGACAAAAACGGCAAGGAAGTCACGGGAATAGCAGGCTCGGGCAACGTGCTTGTACTCCAAAACCGTTTTGGCAACAGGATAGACGAGGTCGAGTTGGTGGTTCGCGGTGACATCAGCTCAGACGGATTTATAAGTGCCGAAGACCTGTATTGTATGATAGAGATACTCGAAGGAGACACCTCCTACAAAGGCGGAGTTAGGGCAGCCGCAGATATAAACGAAAACGGTGTAATCAACAACACCGATTTATCTCGACTCAAAGCCCACTTATTGGGGTATGGCGATTTAATACCTGAAAAAGCAAAACCGCCGATATCAGAGTCAAAGACAACCGAGCTGGTACTTAGCAGCAGGATAATAGAAGGCGAAATAGTTTTGGTAACCGTATTGTTACAGGATGCAAAGTCGGTTTACGGGTTGAGCGGCAAGATTAAATTCCCCTCGGAGCTAATGGAGTATAAGGGGTCACATAACCAAAACAGGGAAGAAACCGTTTATTATGAAGAAGGAGATATCCTGTCTTTTATTTCTCTAAAGTCAGACAAACAACCTTCGGACCGTTCTACAAAGACTATTATTTCCTTCGAGTTTTTATTAAAGGATAAGACTATCGGCAACAAAGCAGTGTTTGAGGCGTTGGATTTCCTCGCCGTTTCCCTGGGTGGTATAACCCAAGCTCTACCTCCGGCTATTGCCGAGAGGACCATTAACGGGAGAAAAGATGATGATTTTAATATAAAGATAAACAACGCAGAAGGATTTTTCTTCTCTGAGGATGTCTATGAGTACGAAATCACTGTCGACCATACCGTAGCGGTATTGGATATAGAAACCGATTACCCCAAAGGCGGCAGGATATTTATCAGCGACACGGTTATACCGGACAGCGATCGGCTTAGCGTCAGCATACTTTATATAGACCCGGACGGTAACAGCCATACTTATTATATAGGTGTAATAAGAAAACCGGAGGTTATAAAGAGCGATAACAACTATTTATCTGATTTGATTGTAGAAGGATTTGACCTGACCCCCGTGTTTGACAGAGAGATAACCGAATATACTCTGAGTGTTGACTACAATATAGAGAAGTTGAGCATACTATATTCCACAGAAAGCGAAAGCACCGGTGTTATATTAATCAATCCGGTTTTGGTAGTGGGTGAAAACATCGTAAAGATAGTCTGTACTGCAGAAAACGGTGATACACGGGAATACACCATAAAGGTTGCAAGACAGGACTCCAAGCCCCGAGAGTCGGATACCGAAAGCGACCCTCAACCGATAAAAAAAGAAGACTCAAATCTTCCTTTGTATCTATTTTTCGGTGTGTTTATATTGGGTATAACAGGCATTATTATCTATAGGGTTCGCAAGGATTATTTAAAATAAGTGAATTAAAATAAAATAAAAAACGGCGGACTTTGTCCCCCGTTTTTTTATCGCTAAAGTTATTTATTGAG
>CAZFVM010000053.1:0-8966 GCA_964522305.1 uncultured Oscillospiraceae bacterium | reverse complement strand
TGTAATATGGGTAATACAATTCTTATGTGGTTATGACTTATGTCGAAGCTTGGTTTGGCCATGCTACTCTCATATGATTTTATTATTCTTTCGATTCCTGTTCCAAACTGTTCTATTATGTTTAATCTATAAAAGACTCCAGCTATAATCGGATTTTTTAAAATTGATATATTTTTACGGATATACTCTTCTTCTGAAATGCCTGTCGGCAATCCTCCCGGAGACATAATCTCTATCCTATCTGCGTGCATAGCTATTTGAATGTATGAATTGACATCCCAATCTCTATGAATTATAGCATTGGCTATAGCTTCTCGAAATGCTTCCTTAGGGATTAACTCTTTCTTCATTCGATTAAAGTCTTCGATTTCTTCGTATTGATAATATCTTTCAAAAAAGTCTAATGATTTATCATATTGCCACAAAAGCGATTTACCGGTCAGGGTTTCCCTGTCCAAAATTTGATTAATGCTATCTCCAAATCTAACTATATCTATACCGGAAAAGTTTATATCGTTTTCATCAGACAACAACTCTCCAGCGATATTATAATGACCTTCTTTGTTATATAATTTTAGTGTTTTTAGAATGTCTAAACTAATGCTGTCCAGTCCAATTTCTTTTTTCAGACATTTTTCTAAGTAGGTGAAATTTAACAGTTTTTTTAAAGAAGGTTTTTCCTCATAATCCATATTTATACCTCCCAGCACCAATCTATTCAGTTCGAATCTATCAACCTCCACGGTTGATGTATCTGATCTCTTATATGTTTTTCCCTTGTAATAATAAGGCGTATCTTTTCCTTTATTAACAGATAGTACTATTATGTTCTTATCGACAATCTTTTTTATCTCAAAACTATATTTTGGTACCGGTACTATCGAATCATTTATCATGTTTTCTATTTTTAGTCGCTGATTGTCTCCGGCGTCTACTCCGACTATACCTCCCGCATTGTTTACACCAAACACAATTTTGCCATCATTATAGTTGGCAAAAGCACTAACGGTTTTTAGAAAAGTCTCTGTTATTTTTTCTTTCAGTTCAATATTAAAGCCTTCTTCTTTGTACAAGATGTCACCTCTTTTCATATATATACAGCTATATACAGCTTTAGATATATTACCACATCGCGAACAAGATTGCAACGATCACCTTGTCGTTGCACGAGTCGTCGCAATATGGAGCGATAATTGCAGAGTCGTTGCAAAACGATTGAAACGATAGAAACCATAAAATATGGTCAAGAGGAGACACTATAAAAGCCCCAGTCACTAAAACTAAGGCTTAAAATCTACTTATATCACTCCCACTCGATGGTGGCGGGGGGTTTGGCGGTGATGTCGTAGACTACTCTGTTGATGCCGGCAACTTCGGTGGTTATGCGGGTGGATATGCTTTGCAGTGCTCTATATGGCAACTGTACAAACCCGGCGCTCTTGAAATCTTCGCTGCTTACCGCCCGCACCCCTGCGGTGTATTCATAGGTCCTGGCGCCGTTCTTTACCCCTACCGACTTAATATCGGTGAGCACCGCAAAATATTGGTCCGGCCGTCTGCGAAGTCTGCCTATCACTTGTCGGACAATGGCGTCGGCTTCTCTGAGTATGTCGCACTTCTCTCTTGTTACTTCGCCGATTATTCTTATCGCCAGGCCCGGACCCGGAAAGGGTTGACGGCCTATCAACGCTGCCGGCAACCCCAGCGCCTTGCCTGCTGCTCTGACCTCTTGCTTGTAAAGCCCGCTCAAGGGCTCTATTATCCCCTCAAAGTCCATAATCTCCGGCAGTCCGCCCACATTGTGGTGGCTCTTAATCAGGGCGGTCTCATCGGTGCCGGACTCCATTATATCCGTGAGGATGGTGCCCTGGGCAAGAAACTCTATATTGCCAAACTCCCTTGCCTGCTCCTCGAACACCCTGACAAACTCGGTGCCTATAATCTTGCGTTTTTGCTCCGGGTCGGTTACCCCTTTGAGCAAAGACAAAAACCGCTCGGAGGCGTCGACCTTGACGAAGTTGATGTCTTTGTCGGCGAATGCCGCCTCTATCTCCTCGGACTCACCTTTGCGCATAAGTCCGTGGTCTACATATATGCATATAACCTTGCCGGGGATAGCCTTCGCCAATAGGGCGGCACACACCGAGGAGTCCACACCGCCGGACAGCCCCAGCAATACCCGCTTGTCTCCGACCCGTCGGCGTATCTCCCTCACCTGATCTTCGATATATGTGTTTAGGTCTATTCTTTCTTTGTTTTGTGTCTGCATTTGCTACCTCTTTTTGTGTTTTTGATTGGTGATTGGGACATTTATTAATTGTTCATATTATTATACACCAACTATGCCAAACAGTAAAGGGGTTTGAGCTTTGTTGCGGTCTTGACAAATATTAACTGCAATTATATAATATATAGCAACTCCAAGGCGTTGCGGGCGGATTTCCCTCAGCGCCTTATATTATAAAAAAGATATTTGCAGCCCTAAAAAAAGGATGGTGTGGAATGAACAACGACCCCAAAGTCCCCGAGATTTTTGGTTCCCTGGTGTTTAGCGACTCGGTGATGAAACAGCGGCTTGACAACGAAATATATGTCTCTTTAAAGAATACCATAGAACAAGGCAAAGACTTGGACTTGTCGGTTGCCAATCAAGTCGCCAACGCCATGAAGGAATGGGCGATAGAGAACGGGGCTACCCACTACACTCATTGGTTCCAGCCCATGACCGGGATAACCGCAGAGAAGCACGACTGCTTTATTACCCGAGACCCCGATGGCAAGGTTATGATGGAGTTCTCGGGCAAGGAGCTGATAAAAGGAGAGCCGGACGCGTCTTCCTTCCCTTCCGGAGGGTTGAGAGCCACCTTTGAAGCCCGGGGATACACCGCCTGGGACCCTACTTCTTACGCCTTTATCAAAGACCATTCTTTGTGTATACCCAGTATCTTTTGCTCTTATGGCGGTGAGGTACTGGACAAAAAGATGCCTTTGCTCCGCTCGATAGAGCTGCTGAGCAAGCAAGCCTGCAGGGTGCTTCATCTCTTTGGCGAGACGGATGTGGAGTATGTAAACTCCTTTGTCGGTGCCGAGCAGGAGTACTTCCTTATAGACAGAGAAATGTATTCAAAACGCCAAGATCTGCGGTACACCGGTCGGACCTTGTTTGGCGCCAAGCCCCCCAGAGGTCAAGAGATGGAGGACCATTACTTTGGCTCTATCCGCCCTCGGGTGCTTGCCTTTATGCAGGAGTTAAACCGAGAGCTGTGGAAGGTGGGAATCCTCGCAAAGACCGAGCATAACGAGGTCGCTCCTGCCCAGCATGAGCTCGCCTCTATCCATACCACCGCAAACATGACCACCGACCACAATCAACTTACCATGGATATGATGAAAAAAGTGGCGGAACGCCATGGTATGGCGTGCCTGCTCCACGAAAAGCCATTTGCCGGGGTCAACGGCAGCGGGAAGCATAACAACTGGTCTATCGCCACCGGAAAAGGAGACAACCTGTTCTCCCCCGGCAAGAACCCTGCCAACAATAAGCGGTTTTTGTTGTTCTTGGTTGCCGTTATTAAGGCAGTAGACCAACACCAAGACCTTATACGAATCTCCACTGCAAGCGCGGGGAACGATCATCGCCTTGGGGCAAACGAAGCGCCACCTGCCATTATATCCATATTCTTAGGGGATGACTTGACCTTGGCGCTGGAGTCTTTTGCCAACGGAGACAGCTACAACCCCGAGGTCGACAGCTCGATGAAAACCGGGGTACAGGTGGTTCCGGAGTTTAAGAAAGATACTGCCGACAGAAACCGAACCTCCCCCTTCACTTTTTCCGGCAACAAATTTGAGTTTCGTATGATTGGGTCTTCTATGTCCATATCCGACGCAAATCTCGTGCTTAATACCATTGTTGCCGATGCGTTGTCGGAGTTTGCCGACAGGCTGGAAAAAGTGCAGGACTTTGACCGTGAAGTGGATAAGATAATCAAAGAGACCGTAAAAAACCACAATCGGATTATCTTTAACGGCAACAACTATGCCGACGAATGGATAGAAGAAGCAAACAAGCGGGGGCTGCTAAATCTTAAGAGCACCCCGGAGGCGTTACCTTATTTTGTAAGCGAAAAGAATATAGAACTGTTTACAAAACACAAAATCTTTACCGAGTCGGAAATCCGCTCAAGATGCGACCTTACCTTAGAAAACTACTGTAAAGTTATCGGGATAGAAGCGTTGACCTTAATAGATATGATAAACCGAGATATATTGCCGGCGGTGTATGAGTTTGGCAAAGTGCTGGCAGAATCCGTCGGTGCCAAGAACGCTGCAGGGCTTGATATGTCCGGCACCGGCGAGTTTGGGTTGTTGGAGAAAATTACCGTCCATGCCGGTGCCCTCGACGGGTTTGTCAAGCGGCTGGAAAGCACCCTGACCGAAGCAAATACCAAAAGCATGTCAATCTTTGAGAGAGCGGAGTTCTTCCGAGACAGGGTCTTATGCGATATGCAATCGGTGAGGAATGTGACAGATACCCTAGAGTCCTGTGTGGGGGCGAAATACTGGCCCTTCCCCACCTATGGCGAGATACTTTACTCAGTATAATGATATTAAAAAAGGCGGGGTTTCCGCCTTTTTTGTTTGCTTGATATTGCTTTGTCTTAGACAAAACGGGATTTTTAATTTTTTCGAGGAGGTTTTTTGATTGAAGAGGATTACAGTCTTTGGGATAATACTGATACTTATAGTCGCCGCCATAATCTTTGCCCCCACCTTGCAAAGGGTGCGGGATTATGTTTTCCCCGACCTCTCAAAGGACAAAAGCGTTGTCAACACCTTTGCCATCTTTTATTACCCGGATGACGATGCCGAGGAGGTACAAAAGCTCAGGGCAGAATACGACGGAGACATCCAATCCCTTATAGACACCTTGGCGGTGTTGGGCGGTGTGCCTAAGGGGACAAAGGTGTTGTCCTTTGAGGTCAAAGACAAGACCGCAACCATTGACCTGTCAAAAGAGTTCGAAAACGGGCTTGTCGGTACAACCGGGGAATACCTGACCATAGCTTCTTTGGTCAACACTTTAATCGACTGCTATGAAATTGACTCTGTTATCCTAAAGGTGCAAGGAGAGCATCCGGACACCGGTCACAATATTTACGATGAGCCTTTGGGTAAGATGGGGTAAAACAACCACTGTACGGTTATGCCACCGAGGGGGGTTATGAGAGAGTTATTCTCTTCCACTCGGATATCAGTCTATCGAGACTAAAAGCGGCATTTGCCGGGCTGATGGAGGGCAGATATATGGCGGAGCGGCGGATAATGGGCTTTATCAGCTTGTTGTATAGATTATGCGCTGTCCTGCCGTTGGTAAAAATCTGCTTGACATCGCTGTGGTCCAGCACCTGATTCAAGTCGTTTGCCACCGGGTTTTTTATGCTTGAGTCCGATGATCCGACAATCTCGCAGGACTCTATGACATCCCAAAGAGCTACTTTGTTTTGTATTAAAAAGGCGGTTCTTTCCTCCCTGCTCTCTCCGGGGCAGGAGCCAAAAAGAGCTTCCAAAATTTGCCAAAAACGGTTTTGGGGATGGGCATAATAAAAGGAGGTTTCCCTGGATTTTACCGAAGGAAAGCTCCCTAATATCAAAACCTCGCTGTCTTTGTCAAACACCGGTCCAAAAACATGGTAAACCCTTTGTTTGTCCACATCAATTACCTTCGGTCTCACAATAAAGACATCTATATATCTCTTTTTGTCTGTCGGTCAGCTTAAATATACTGTCTAAGTTCCCCTCGGTTGTGGTAATACACCGAGGGTTTTTGCATATCAGCACATTAGTTAACTTCTCCGGTAAAGAGAGCTTGTGCTTTCTGGCGATTTCCCCGTTCTCGATGACATTGACTGTGATTCCCGCGTCTATGTACCCCAAGACATCCAGATAGATATCTATGAGGGAGTCTATCTTGACTATATCCTTGCGTCCCATCTTAACGCTCTTGACATTGCGAATCAAAGCCACGGTGCAGTCCAGCTTATCTAAGTTGAGATATTTATATATCTTCATGCTGTTGCCCGCTTTGATATGGTCTAATACTATTCCGTTGGTGATTTCGTCTATTCTCATATAACTCCTCCCAAAACCCCTACTCTTTTATCCCCAGCATCTTGAGAATCAATGCCATACGGATGAACTTGCCGTTGACGACCTGCTTGAAATAACATGCCCTCGGGTCCGAGTCTACCTTGTGGGATATCTCGTTGACCCTGGGTAAGGGGTGCATAACCGTCAAATCCGGCTTTGCCTTTGCCATCTTTGCAGGGTCCAAGATATAGCTGTCCTTGAGCCTGACATAATCCGCCTCGTTAAAGAACCTTTCCCGTTGGACCCGGGTCATATACAAGATATCCAGCTCTCCGATTACTTCATCCAGCCGCTCCATCTCTACAAAGTCCAAATTCTTTTTGTTTAATATATCTTCCTTGATATAATCCGGGAGTTTTAGCTCTTCGGGGGAGATTAGCACAAACTTTATATCCGGATATCTGGAAAGAGCGGTTATCAATGAATGCACCGTTCTGCCAAACATAAGGTCGCCGCACAAGCCGATGGTGAACCCTCCCAGATTCTCTTTCTCCCGATAAATGGTAAACAAATCTGCCAATGTCTGGGTGGGATGGTTGTGCCCTCCGTCTCCGGCATTGATTATGGGTACCGGGGAGTAAAAAGCCGCTGCCATGGGTGCCCCTTCTTTGGGGTGACGCATGGCTATAATATCGGCATAACAGCCCACTGTTCTTATGGTGTCGCTCACGCTTTCTCCCTTGGCGGTGGAGCTGTATTCCGCCGAAGAGAACCCCAACACATGGCCGCCGAGATCCAGCATCGCCGCCTCAAAACTCAGCCGCGTGCGGGTAGAGGGCTCAAAAAACAGGGTGGCTATTTTCATCCCCTCGCAGAGTCTTTTGTAGTCTCCGGGGCTCTTTGTTATGTCCTCGGACACCTTTATGAGGCGGTTTATCTCTTCCAAGGACAGGTCGGTTATCTCTATGAGATGTCTTATATCCCTCAACTGCAAATCCCCCTTGCTTTATTTGTCAAAATATAGTGTCATCCAGGATTGGTCCCCGGGGTTATCCCGAAAAGCCATCAACGCCTTGACATCCTCTTTCTGTATATATCCGGTATTTGCCGCGGTGGTGACCACGGCGTCAAAGTCGGTGAGGCTGTGGTTTTGCACCCCTGCCTCTGCCAAGCGTTGTTTTCCTTTTTCCATACCGTAAGTAAATATCGAAACAATCCCCAACACCCGAGCCCCGGCGTCTTTAAGTGCCTGTACCGTGTCGATTACACTGCCTGCGGTGGAGATGAGGTCCTCGATAACCACCACCTTTTGCCCCGGTTCTAACGCTCCTTCGATACGGTTGGTTCTGCCGTGGTCCTTTGCTCCCGAACGGACATAACCCATGGGCAACCCCAGGATATGTCCGACTATGGCGGCATGGGCTATCCCCGCGGTGGCAGTCCCCATTATTACCTGACAATCCGGATACCGACTGCGGATTATCTGTGCCATCCCTTCTTCTATCCTTGTCCGCACCTCGGGGGCGGTAAGGGTTAATCTATTGTCGCAATAAATGGGGCTCTTGATACCGCTCGCCCAGGTAAAGGGCTCCCGAGGTCTCAAAAAAACCGCCTTTATATCAAGTAAATCCTTGGCTATTATTTCTTTCATCTATCCGCTTACACCTTTCTGAAATTGTCTTTGTGCTTTATACCCCGACGAACTCCGACAGCGCCCTGAGGTATGCCGAGTTTGGGTCTTGGGCTTTTGTTATGGGTCTGCCCATTACTATAAAATCACTGCCCAGCTCCCGCGCCTTTGCCGGGGTGGTAACCCTCGCCTGGTCCCCAACCTCTCCCCCTTCAAACCTCACTCCGGGGGTTATGGTCAAAAAGCTGTTACCGCATGCAGCCTTGACATCCTCCACTTCTAAGGGGGAACACACCACTCCATCGAGGCCCGAAGCTTTGGCGTTCTTTGCATAGTGCATGACCGTGTAGTTCATAGGCTTGTCTATTAGTAGCTCTTCTTTTAGCTTTATATCGTCGGTGGAGGTAAGTTGGGTCACGGCTATCAAAAGAGGACGCTTGCCCTCGGGGGATGTCAATCCTTGGAGCCCCGCCTTCATCATATCCGAGGTCCCTGCCGCATGGACATTACACATATCTATGTCAAGCCTTGACAAAGTCCTCATGGCAGACAAAACCGTATTGGGAATATCGTGGAGCTTTAGGTCTAAAAAAATCTTGTGTCCCAGTTTTTTTATATCCCGAACTACCTGGGGACCTTCGGCATAAAAAAGCTCCATACCTATCTTCAAAAATGGCTTTTTGTCCCCAAAGTAGGACAAAAACTCCTTGGTCCGGGTCCAGTCGGGAAAATCACAGGCTATAATTACATCCTTCATATCAATGGGCTCCTCCGATAATATCTCTCAAATTCTCTATCCCCAGCTTTATCATAAGGTCGGGTAACTGCTCGATTATTTCTTTGCAGATATAGGGGTTCTTTAGGGTAGCGGCGCCGATCTGTACCGCGGTTGCCCCTGCCAACATCATCTCTATAACATCCCTTGCCTTGGACACCCCACCCATTCCCATGATTGGTATGTCCACCGCTTCGTATACCCGATACACCATCCCCAAGGCTATGGGGAAAATCCCCGGGCCCGAGACCCCGCCGGTCTTGTTCGCCAATATCGGACGCCGCTTGGCGATATCTATTCTCATGCCCAAGAAGGTGTTGACCAAACTGAGTCCGTCCGCTCCCTCGTCTTCACACGCCTTTGCAATCTCGGTTATGTCTGTTACATTTGGGGTAAGCTTTATAAACACCGGCTTGGTTGATACTTTCTTGACCGCCCGGGTGACCTCTGCCGCGCTCTTTGGGTCTGTAC